>CAYQDH010000309.1:0-6765 GCA_964416075.1 uncultured Anaerolineales bacterium
GTCATGCCCAGGTCCTTGAAGGAGCCAGTATGACTGTTCCCACACATTTTGACCCACAGATCTTCAACGCCGATCTGCTGACCCAGCCGTTGCGCCCAGAAGAGGTTCGTATGGCCCTCATACATGGAGACGATATTCTCGTCAGGGATGTCGGGGCAAACCCACTCCTTTTTACCCCAGACGCCGCTGCCGAAGGGCCACTCGTTCGTATGCGTGCGCGTCTGGAAGATGCGCTTCCACTCGCTAGCACTCTTGAGAGACAATCTCTCCAGGTCCTGGTGCACCTCCAGTAGGCCACCGCAGCGAGGGCACTGGTAGATGACCTCAAAGAGGGAGTAACGTCCTTCACACCCGCGCACGCATTGGAACCAGGCGCTCTTACTTTCCATGCCGTTCCTTGGATCCCTTTCGTTCCATGTGGTCTGCCCGGCCACCCGATGTGGCCGGGCAGACCAGACGAGGGAGAGTCGCGTCTCTGTTACAGCTCACTGAGTTGAGCTGGGCCGCCGATATACCCGAGCACAGCACTGGCCGCAGCGACGGCCGGTCCAGCCAAGTATACCTCACTCTGTACGTGGCCCATGCGCCCCACAAAGTTGCGATTCGTGGTAGAGACGCAACGTTCTCCAGCGGCCAGGATGCCCATATATCCACCCAAACAAGGCCCGCAGGTGGGAGTGCTAAAGACAGCGCCGGCCTGTACAAAAGTCTCGGCGAGGCCTTCGCGGACCGCGCGCAGGTAGATCTCTTGCGTTCCGGGAATGACGATGCACCGTAGGTTACGGTGCACTTGGCGCCCGCGCAGAATGGTGGCCGCATCTACCAGGTCTGTCCAGCGCCCATTCGTGCAGGAGCCAATAACCACCTGGTCGATGGTTACCTGGCCCACCTGGCTCAACGGCTTGGCATTGCTGGGCAGATGGGGGAACGAGACCTGCGGCTCAATGGCTCCCGCATCGATGGTGATGGTCTCCACATACTCGGCGTCCCGGTCGGAAGCGTAGACCTTGAAAGGCCGCGTGGCTCGCGCCGACACGTAGGCTTCGGTCAAGGCATCGACGTGGAACAACCCGGCCTTGGCGCCAGCCTCGATCGCCATATTGGACATGGTGAAACGCCCATCCATAGGCAACATATCGATGGCTGGGCCGGCAAATTCCATAGCCCGATAGCGTGCACCCTCGACGCCGATGAGCCCGATGGTATAAAGGATAAGGTCTTTGCCGCCTACCCAGGGGCGCAAGCGGCCCTCATAGATGAAACGCATCGTTTCGGGGACGCGCATCCAGGCCCGGCCGGTGGCCATGGCGACAGCGATATCGGTGGAGCCCATGCCCGTGGCAAAGGCTCCCACCGCGCCATAGGTGCATGTATGTGAGTCTGCGCCCACGACCACGTCACCGGGCAATACCAGGCCTTGCTCGGGCAGGAGGGCATGCTCAATGCCCATGCGCCCCACCTCGAAATAGTTGACGATGCCATGGTGATGGGCAAACTCGCGCATCAGTTTGCACTGTTCAGCCGACTTGATGTCCTTATTAGGGGCAAAGTGGTCGGGCACTAGAGCAATGCGCGCAGGATCAAAGACGCGTTCCACGCCCAACCGGGCGAACTCTTGGATGGCGATGGGCGCTGTGATGTCATTGGCCAGCACCATATCGGCCGCGACATCGATCAACTCACCAACGGCGACACTCTCTCGGCCCGCGTGTGCGGCCAGGATCTTTTGCGACATGGTTTGTGGTTTCAATGCAGGCTCCTTCCCGGAGATTATACTAGGTTGACCCAAAAAGACGGGAATACCCGATAACCGCATCCCGGGGATCCAGGCGAGGGGCCGATTCGGGTCGTTGCGCCCGAATGGATCCCCTCGCACAGAAGATCGCGGGATAGACCTAGGCTTCAGTACCAGGTTTGCGATAGGCGAGCAACTTGTTCAGCGCATTCATATAGGCCCTGCCGCTAGCCACAATGATATCGGTGGCCGCTCCGTGTCCACTGAAGATATGGGTCTTTTTGCCCGTCTGCGGGTTCATCGGCATACCGTTGCCCTCATGCGCTTCGGCCTCCACGCGCACGGTCACCTCGCCCACGGCATCGATGCCCTCTGTCACCGCCTTGACCGCGAACTCGGTCAGATTGTTGGGTGCGCCCACAATGCGATTGATGGCTTTGTACACGGCATCCACGGGACCTGTTCCGTAGGCTGAATCTGTAATCATCGCGCCGTTCGGGTCTCGCAATATCACCGTGGCCGTGGGGACCAGGTGGTCGCCGCACGAGACCTGAAGGTGCTCCAAGTGGTAGATCTCCTGTGGCTGAAATACCTCGTCTGAGACGAGGGCCTCGATATCTGCTTCGGCGACATACTTTTTCTTGTCGGTCAGTTCCTTAAAGCGGGTAAAGGCCCGGTTCAGCTGCTCCTTGTCCAGGTGATAACCCATCTGTTCCAGCTTGT
This sequence comes from uncultured Anaerolineales bacterium, assembly GCA_964416075.1. Classification (GTDB taxonomy): domain Bacteria; phylum Chloroflexota; class Anaerolineae; order UBA1429; family UBA1429; genus CAYQDH01. Next base: position 2,459 of record CAYQDH010000309.1, read on the forward strand.
CAGAAAAGGCGTGGCGGCCCGAGTGTTTGCCCAGCACCAGGGTGCTTTGAGGTACTCCCACTGTGCGCGCGTCCATGATCTCGTAGGTCAGCCGATTTTTGAGCATGCCATCCTGGTGAATGCCCGCCTCATGCGCAAATGCATTCGCTCCCACGATCGCCTTGTGGGCCTGCACGGCAAGGCCCGTATAGTTGGACACCATACGACTGGCGGGATACAACTCGGTGGTGTTGATGTTAGTGCTCAGGCCCAGGTATTGAGCACGTGTATAGCAGATCATGACGATCTCTTCCAGTGAGGCATTGCCGGCACGCTCTCCGATGCCGTTGATGGTGCACTCGATCTGCCGCGCTCCCGCTTGCATGCCTGCCAGGCTGTTGGCCACGGCCAGGCCCAGGTCATTGTGGCAGTGCACCGAGATGACTGCCTTTTCGATCTCCGCGGTGTGTTCCTTAATCCCTTTGATCAGGGCCCCGAACTCGTATGGCGTGGTGTAGCCCACCGTATCCGGGATGTTCAGAGTCGTGGCGCCGCACTCGATCGCCGCGCTGAGGATCTCATAGAGGAACTCGGGGTCCGATCGCCCTGCATCCTCGGGCGAGAACTCGATGTCATCACAGAATGAACGAGCATACGTCACCATAGCTCGCGCCTGTTCCAGCACCTGTTCGCGCGTCATACGCAGCTTGTGCTGCATGTGAATATCGGACGTGGCGATAAAGACGTGGATGCGTTTCTTTTCCGCATCTCTAATTGCTTCCCAAGCCGCGTCGATATCGCTCTTGACACAACGAGCCAATCCACAAATAGTGGGGCCCTGTATCTCGCGCGACACGCGCCGGACAGCCTCCAGATCGCCCGGTGATGAAGCAGGAAAGCCCGCCTCAATCACATCCACGCCCAAGTGAGCCAGTTGCTTGGCGATCTCCAGCTTTTCGTTGGTATGCATCGTGGCTCCTGGAGATTGCTCACCATCTCGCAGAGTCGTATCAAAGATAATGATTCTGTCCACGTTTGGTCCTCCTGGATATTCGGTAAGTGTGCCCCGATGGGGGGCCAGTGAGATAGGGCCACTCTCGTCTTGTTGGGCGGACCCCCAGACCTGGATCGACCGCTGCCCGTGGCAGCCGCCAGATCACCTTAGGAGGCCCGCCTGAGTAGCGGCAGTTCCATGCTATCCAGGAGAGCCTGGAAACTGGCTTCAATGATGTTCACAGAGCAACCCACTGTAGTCCACGTGCGCTCGCCATCGCTGGCATCGATGAGGACGCGCGTCGGCGCCCCAGTAGCTGCCTGCTCATCAAGGATGCGCACCTTATAGTCGGTCAATTGCACCGTGTCCAGCTGTGGATAGAAGGGCAGGAATGCTTTACGCATCGCCTTATCCAGGGCATTCACGGGGCCTTCTCCTTCCGCTGCCGTATGCATGATAATCCCATTGACGCGGGCCTTGACGGTGGCCTCTGCCAGGATATCTGCATCGGAGCGCTTCTCGACCAACACCAAAAAGTCGAGCACCTCGAAAGGCGGGCGATAGCCCGGCTGACTGCGACGAACCAGGAGCTCGAACGAACCTTCTGCGCCCTCAAATTGGAATCCCTGATTCTCCAGGTGTTTGATGCGTTGTGCGATACGCCGGATCTCGTCGGCGCTCAGTTCCACTTCCAGGGCCAATTCCGTGAGCTTTTGCGCGATGCTTCCCCGCCCGGCAAGCTCGGAGACCAGCACACGCATCTTGTTGCCGACCATCGCAGGGTCGATGTGCTGGTAGCTATCAACCACTTTGAGCAAAGCATTAACGTGCAGGCCGGCCTTGTGTGCAAAGGCGCTCTGGCCCACGTAAGGCGCATGATCATCAGGCCGGAGATTAGCGATTTCGCTGACATAGCGTGCTGTTTCGGTGAGTATGCTGACATCCCCGTTGGCCAAGGCCGCATAGCCCATTTTCAGCTGCAGGTTCGGGATGATCGTGCAGAGGTTGGCATTTCCACAACGCTCTCCGTACCCGTTCATTGTGCCCTGTACGTGACGCGCACCCGCTTCTACGGCAGCTAAAGTGTTGGCTACCGCCACACCCGTGTCGTCATGCCCATGAAATCCCAGTGTTACCCTGGGGAGAGCACGGTGGATAGCTGCTACAGTGCGTGCAATCTCCATGGGCAGTGACCCGCCATTCGTATCACAGAGCACCACGATATCGGCGCCGGCTTCGGCGGCTATCTGTGCCGTCTGCAGGGCATAGCCCGCATCGAGCTTGTAGCCATCGAAAAAATGCTCTGCATCATAGAGCACCTCCATGCCTGCCTCTTTGAGGAAACGCACGGTGTCACGAATCATTGCCAGGTTTTCATCCAGGGTCGTTGCCAACACCTCGGTGACATGCATGGCCGAGGATTTGCCCACGATGACAGCCACCGGCACGCGCGCCTCGACCATCGCAACTACACTGGAATCCTGTTCCACCGCAATGCTGGCGCGGCGGGTGCTACCAAACGCGGCCAAGCGCGCATAGCGGAAAGAGATGTCCCGGGCACGGGCGAAGAACTCTGTGTCCTTGGGGTTTGACCCAGGCCAGCCGCCCTCAATGTAGGCAACGCCGAGCTCATCCAGCTTCTGGGCAATGCGCAACTTGTCCTTGACAGAAAACGAGATTCCTTCTCTCTGGGCGCCATCGCGCAGGGTAGTGTCGAGCACGGAAACGCGCTTTACATTACTGCCAGACATTATACACAGGGTCCTTCCCACGACCGATGTGCAGGTGCCGGCCACACCGGCACCTGCATTCTCCGGTGATCTACTTGGCATCCAACCAGGGCATCATGGCGCGAAGCTTCCGACCTACTTGCTCGATCAGGAGATTCTGCTCCCGACGGCGGACAAGGTTAAAGCTCGGGCGACCAGCCTGGTTCTCCAAGATCCAGTTACGTGCATAGGTCCCGTCCTGGATCTCGGCTAGCATCCGCTTCATCTCGGCACGTGTCTCATCGGTGACTAGGCGCGGGCCGCCGGTATAGTCGCCATGCTCGGCGGTGTCGCTGATCGAGTAACGCATATACGACAGGCCGCCCTGATAGATGAGGTCCACGATCAACTTCATCTCGTTGAGGCACTCGAAATAGGCGATCTCGGGTTGGTAGCCAGCCTCCACAAGGGTCTCAAAGCCGGCCTTGATGAGCGCGGAAACGCCGCCGCACAGAACGGCTTGCTCGCCAAACAGGTCGGTTTCGGTTTCCTCTTCGAAGGTGGTCTCGATGATGCCAGCGCGTGCGCAGCCGATACCTCTGGCGTAGGCCAACCCCAAGGCTTTGGCGTTCCCCGTGGCATCTTGGTAGATGGCCAACAGACCGGGCACGCCTTTGCCTTCGGGAAAGATCTCGCGCACGCGATGGCCAGGCGCCTTGGGAGCTACCATCGTCACATCCACGTCCTTGGGTGGCACGATCTGCCCATAGTGAATGCAAAAGCCATGTGCAAACATCATCATCTTACCTGGCTTGAGGTTCGGTGCGATGCCTTGCTTGTAGATCTCTGGCTGTCGCGTGTCTGGGGCCAAGATCATGATGATGTCCGCTTCGGCGGTGGCATCAGCGACGGACTTGACCTGAAGGCCAGCCTTTTCGGCTATAGCCCACGATGGGCTTCCGGCATAGAGACCTACTCGCACATCACAACCGCTGTCTTTCAGGTTCAGCGCGTGAGCGTGCCCCTGGCTCCCGTAGCCAATAATGGCGATCTTTTTGCCTTTGAGTAACCCGAGATCCGCGTCCTTTTCATAGTAGATCGTGGCCATTGTTCCCTTTCCTCCGATTTTTGGATATCTAGTCCGGCGTGAGCTCGTAAAGGAAGGTAATCCTTTTTGCTCGCCGGCTTTGCCGACTGCTCATTTCATGCCTATAGCTCTGTCCGGTAGTCACGGGTCGCTTGCGTCAAGCCGGATTCTAGCTGGCGGCCTTGCGCCCGGGCTTCGATTTCCCCTAGCGAGATGCTGTGGTGCCCGAGCCACGTACCATGGCTACACGGCCCGTACGAGATAGCTCCTTGATGCCGATGGGCCGCAGGATGTTGATCAAGGAGTCGACTTTATCCTCATCACCCGTTATCTCGATAACCATTGCGTCCGATGAGACATCGATGATCTGGGCGCGGAAGATATCGACCAACTGCTTGACCTCGGCGCGGTTATTCGCTACGGCATGAACTTTGATCAGAGCCAGCTCACGCACCACGGCGGCCTCATCGCTGACATCGGCGATCTTGGTTACACTGACCAACTTGTAGAGTTGTTTGATCACTTGTTCTACAACAGC
>CAYQDH010000310.1:0-6760 GCA_964416075.1 uncultured Anaerolineales bacterium
GCCGGGGTGCCCCCCCCCTTGCCTCCCAACCCATAGGGAGCGGAGGCGCGAGCCACTTCCTTTCTGGCCAAGGCGTTACGTCCCTCGGCGGTAAGAGCGTCTTCGGTCTCATCGATGAGAAACGAGGTGTAGGGTGTAACAATGCCATACCGGACGCTCAGATCGACGATTTCGTCCACCAGTTCGCTGTCGGCGCCATGCAGGCGAATCTGCGTCAACAGGTAGCCAATCTTGCGTGTGGCCCACAGTCGCGGGATGAACTCCTCGCCGCCACGATCGCGAAATTGGACGTCCTCGAACTCATAGGTGACACGCCCACCATTCACGGCGCCCTGCAATGTGAGACTGGTTTTGCCCCCCTGGCGATAGCGTCCCACCACCACAACCTGGTTTCCAGCGAAAAGGTCGGGCAGGGGATAGGGGAAGGTGTCTTGCACGTTCAGAGAGCCGAATTCCACCGTTACATCGGTAAGCACCGGCGTGCCGATCTTGTCGTAGAAGGAAGAGACTGCCTGTTCGATATCCTCATCTGGCCGCACATAGGCGCTGGTGCCGTGATGGCCCTGGGTAATGGTATCTAGTAACAGGGTGTTGACATCATAGCCCACGCCAAAGGCAAAGATACGCACGTTATCTCCCGCCCGCTCATTCACGCGCTCGATGATCTCCCCCGTACCCGTCTCGCCCTCGGTGGCCAGGCCATCCGTGAGAAAGATGATCACTTGGGGCCGGTCGTCGCGCGTTTGAGCCAGGGTCTCTTGCAGAGCGCGGTCGATGTTCGTGCCTCCGGTGGCGCGTAGACTGTCAATGAATGCCCGCGCGGGAGCCACCTCGCGCACGGAGCGCGCCCTCGAGGCATAGGCATTGGTACCGGAAGAGAAGGCGATGATATTGAAGCGGTCGTCGGGGTTCAGATTATCCAAGACATACTTGGCCGCCCTTTGGGCCTGGGCTAACTTGTCGCCACGCATGCTGCCCGAGGTGTCGAGGACAAAATAGACATCTTTGGCCACGATCTCTTGCTGGCGCACCACATCCTCATCCTGAGGCGCCAACAGGAGCAGGAAAAAACCGTCCTCGTTTCCCTCGCGATAGCTGAGCACATTCGCTCCCAATTCCTGGGCGCTAACCTGGTAGTAGAGCACGAAATCCTTGTTCGGCGTCGTGTCTTCGTCGCTATACTGCACCGTAGCCCTGAACTGGCCATCTCGCTGCACGCGAACATCATGGCTGGGCGAATAGATGCCCTGCAGAGGCTGGCGCGACGTGATATGCACCTGCACGCTCACCTCCTCGAGGGGCCTGGCGGAGAATTTCTCTGTGTTCAGGGGATAAATGTAGCGCACTAGGCCACGATCTGCGGTGAGAAGCTCGCTGTACTCGATCTCTACGCGCTTTTCGCCCCAAGGCGCGATGGGATAGATGCGTGCGCGAAAGGCGTTGCGTCCCACGTACTCGAGTAACGCAGGATCGCGTTGCTGGCGCACGATATCCTCATAGATGCGTTGCGCCTTGTCCCGATCCAACACTTCGGCTTCCAGGCGTTTACCATCGACCCACATGGCAAAGCGAGAGATATTGGCGCCCGCGGGCAAGGGGAAGATGTATTCCCCCTCGATCTCGTAGCCCGTCTCGTTGATAAAGGTCTGGTCGACACGCGTAGTAGCTACTTGGTTCGAAAGAGTCACCGTGACATGATGCTCTTTCACGGTCAGGCTGCGCAACGAGGACTGCGGCCGGGGCGGACGTGGTCGAGGGATAATCAGGCCATCCGCGCTGGCCGGCCCGGCCACTGCGGCCAGCATGAGGATCACCAGCGCCAAGACGACAAGCTGTTTTTTCATGGTTGTGCTCTCCCTGCGAACTGCCAGAACCTTGCTTCCTACAGCATAGACGCACGCAGGGAGAAGCAAGTTCCAGGCCGCGACGGTAGGGGAAAGAGAGAGGGCCGACGCTGAACGAGAGACAGAGCTCTGCCGTCAGCGCCGGCCACTGGGCGATCCGAGTAGGAGGCGGATGGTCCTGCTTACCTGATACTGCACTGTCGCGCCGAGCTTTCAGCCCGACGGCTGTCGGGTCTCGAAAGGCGTTCCTTCTCCCGACAATAGTAGGTATAGTCGCCCGGATATTCGACGAGAGCGCCACCATCCAGCTCGACGATGCGGTCCACGGTGCGATCCAAAAAGTAGCGATCGTGCGAGATCGCCAGCATTGTGCCTTCGAACTCGTCGAGGGCATCCTCCATCACCTCGCAGGAGGGGATGTCCAGGTTGTTCGTCGGCTCGTCGAGTAGCAAAAAGTTGACGTCCGCAAGCATGAGCTTGGCCAACTGCAAGCGGCTGCGCTCTCCACCCGAGAGGTCTGCTACGCGTTGGCGCACCATGCGATAGGGGAAAAGAAAGCGCCCCAGAAAGCTGACGGCCTGCCCTTCGCTGAGTGGCTTGGCTCGTCGTATCTCGTCCAGCAGCGTCATCTCGGGCGAGAGCGTCTCATGGCTTTGGGCATAATAGCCCACGCGAATGCTGGGGCCGATCTTGATGATCCCTGAGCTAGGTTCTTCCATACCCAAAATGCAGCGCAAGAGCACGCTCTTGCCGGCCCCGTTGGCCCCCAGCAGGCCGACACGCTCGCCATGCCACAGCAACAAGTTGAGGCCCTGCAAGACCCAGCGTGAGGTGGCTGCATTTTCAAAGCGCTTGCTCAGGTCGGCAATCTCCAGCACCTTGTGCGAGCCACGCCATCCCTCCAACTCCAGGCTCATCTGGCGGCGCTCCAATATCGGCTTCTCTATCTTGTCCATCCGCTCTAGCATCTTGCGGCGGCTGTGCGCCTGGCGGATGTGGCGCTCGTTGACCACGATGCTTGCCCAGTATTCGAAACGGGCGATAGCCGCTTCGATGCGCGCGATTTCCTTTTGCTGCGCCTGGTACAGTTGCTGTTGGCGCAACAGGCGCAGCTGGCGCTCTGTGGCATAGGCCGTGTAGTTGCCGGGATAGGTGCTGAGGCGTCCCTCTTCGACCTCGGCGATGGTGGTCACCATCTCGTCGAGCAGGTAGCGATCGTGTGAGACAACGACCACGGTTCCTGCAAAGGTCCCGACAAAATGCTCCAGGTGCGCCTTGCCCGCCAGGTCGAGATGGTTATCCGGCTCGTCCAGCAGGAGCAAGTCACAAGAGGTGGCCAGCAACTTGGCCAGGCCGAGCATCTTTTTCTGCCCCCCGGAGAGGGCGCTTACCGGCAGCGTGAACTCGAGTTCGTCAAAGCCCAGGCTGAGCAACACTTCGCGGGCGCGGCTCTCATGGCGATAGCCATCCAGGCGCTCGAACTCGGCCTGTGACTGAGCGAGCGCGGTCAGCGCCCGCTGCAGGCGGGCCTCGTCCCCATAGACGGCCGGGTCAGCCAGCGATGCTTCCAGGGCGTGCAGGCGCTGCTCCACCGCGAGCAGCACAGCATCTGCACTGAGGGCCTCGTCCCATACGGTGCGGGTTGGGTCGAGCACGGGCTCCTGGGCCAGATAGCCGATGCGCAACCCCTTGAGACGAAAGATGGACCCTCGGTCGGGCGCGAGCTCGCCGGCGATCAGGCGCAAGAGGGTGGATTTGCCCACGCCGTTGGCGCCCACCAGGCCGATCTTTTGGCCAGAGTGGATCTCCCAGCTCAAGCCATCCAGGATGGGGCGCGTGTCATAGCGTTGGACGATATCGGCGAGATTGATGATGATCATACATACCTCCCTGGTCGTGGGGTGGGATTCCACGCCGACGGCCAGGCTGCCGAGAACAAAAAAGGCCGCGGGCGCGTATGCGCCCACGACCTTGATTAACATAACAAAACGACGTCAGGGCGCACCTATCTTGGGGTTGCCGCTGACGGAAGCAACGCGATAGAGCATGAACATGGCGCCGTTGGAGCAGACGACCAACATCAGAGATGCCTTTCCGAACGTAATTACACCGCTATTATAGAGCGAGTGGGCGGTTGGGACAAATTTGTCACCCGGACGACTAGGATGGATGGCAGGACATGACCAAGCCCTGGATGGAGGGTGCTGTCTTTTGGCAGATCTTGGTCTCCGTGGTACAATAAAAGCCGTCAAAGGCAAGTAAACTGGATGATTGGCGCCGCCCAGTCTTGTGGCTGAGGCGGCGTTTTGTATATATGTCTCCAGCCGGCGCTTAGCCAGGCTTTGACCCGATGTGTCCCTGCGGCTGTTCACTTCGATAAAATCCATGCCGCATTCTAGGAGTTTATGCAGTTCGATGATTTTGGACTCGACCCACGCTTGCAGCGGAATCTGCAGGCCATGGGGTTCGAGGTTCCTACCCCCATTCAGAGCGCGACGATCCCAGCTGCCCTGGCAGGTCGCGACATCCTCGGTTCCGCCGAGACAGGCACCGGCAAGACGGCAGCGTATCTGTTGCCGGTGCTACAAAAGTTGATCTCATCGCCGAACACCGGCCGGCCGCGGGTGTTGATCGTCGTGCCCACGCGCGAATTGGCCCTGCAAGTGGCAGAGCATGCCGCGCAGCTGGGCCGTGGATTGCCCGTGCGAGTGGCCACCATCTATGGTGGTGTGGGCTATGGCTCGCAGGACGAGACGCTGCGCCGGGGTGTCGATGTGGTCATCGCTACGCCAGGCCGCCTGCTGGATCAAATCTCTCGCCGTCATGTAGCTTTTGACGGACTAGAGACCTTGATCTTGGACGAGGGCGATCGCATGTTGGATATCGGCTTCTTGCCCGACATCCGCCGCATCGTGCGCCAGTTACCCAAGGAGCGCCAGACCATGCTCTTCTCGGCGACGCTGGAATCCATCGTCGACCTGGCCCACGAGGTGACGCGCGAAGCCATGCGTGTCCAGGTGGAAGAGACGGTGACGCCGGATGCCATTACGCAGGCCGTGTATCCCGTACCGGAGCAGTGCAAGTTCGACCTACTGCAACGGCTGCTGGCTGATGAGAGCTTTGATAGCGTGCTGATCTTTACCCGCACCAAGCACCGCGCCGATCGATTGGTGCGCAACCTGCAGCGTGCCAAGATCGCTGCTGAGGTGATCCACGGCAATCGTTCGCAGGGACAGCGGGTAGCGGCGCTGGAGGCCTTCCGACGCGGCAACGCGAGGGTGCTGGTGGCTACCGATATAGCGGCGCGCGGCATCGACGTGCGTGGTATCTCGCATGTGGTGAACTATGATGTGCCCATGCAGCCTGAGGACTATGTGCATCGCATCGGGCGAACCGGCCGCGCTTCGGCGGTGGGCTGTGCCTACACGCTGGCTACCCCGGGGGACATGCAGATGATCCGTCGTATCGAGGATATCCTGCAGGAAAAGCTCGAGCGCCGTGAGGTCGAGGGCGTCGATTACAGCGCGCCTGCGGTGCGCCTGCCGACCGCCGATGAGATCCGACGCTATGTGGAGGCCAACCGGCGCAAGGTGGACACCGCCCCAGCGGCGGGCCAAAGGGGCCGGAATGTGGCCAGCGAGCGCCAGTCGCTCACTGAGCGGGTTCGCGTATAGGGCTGGTACAGCAGGCCCCACAGAGATAGTGCCCGATTGGACATGGTACCCCTAATGTATCACATTAGGGGTACATTGTGTCCAGGGGTTGAATCTCGATATCACCCGCCTTCGTACGCAGGACGAGTTGAACACTTGGGTTATCATGGATGCGTCCCCTGAGCCATTGACCTTTCTTGCGAATCCCTGTGTGGCCCGACTCCTGATCGACTAACGGAAAGGTAGATTGAATGCGTCCCCGCTGTGTCCGGGCATCGAGGCCAAACTCGGCGTCGGGCAACAGCGAAATGTGGATGTCGCCGTTCTGGCTCGCGACGCTGAGCGTCGTGTCGCGAGGGATCGTGATAGTCAGGTTCACGCGCGGATCTTGCCCGAGCAACTGCTGGGGCAGCACGACCTCGATGCGCGCATGATGGTCGTCCCTATCGGTGCGTACACTGGTTTTCGACAGCATTCGCCTCGCCTGTGCTTCGGTCGCCGAGTGGGTGATTTTGACCGCCTCCACCTGGACTCGCTGCACATCCCCGGTCCGCAACGTAACGTCCCCATTGGGATTTGCGACAGTCAGTGACCCCGGTGGGAGCAGGGCGAACTCGGTGATGTACCTATCGGCCACGCCCACGCGTTTCATCAACACGGGAACGTACTTGATCGCTGCGATGCCCAACACGCACGAGCCGAGTAACATGAACCCCAGCGCAGCCGCTACCAAGGCGATCAGAACTGTGTGTTTTCGCACTGGACTCTCCCACTTGCGCACGTCTCTCTCACCCCTATCATACCACACACGGGTGCGTAGCGCATCGGTCGAGAGGGCAGAAAGAAAGTAGGCGGGCACGAAAAGGACCCTCCTGCGATTGCAGGAGGGTCCCGGCCCAGAGGCGGCCCGTTTTCACTCGCTTCTTTGCTCTACCCAACTTTGTCCAAGGAGATACCTAACGCGTCTGCCACACCCTTGCCGTAGGCAGGGTCGGCCTTTAGGCAGTTGCCGATGTGGCGGATCTTGATGAACTCGGGGGCATCACCCATGGCGCGGGCGGTATTCTCGAACAGCACCTGTTGTTGTGCTGGGCTCATCAGGCGGAAGAGCTTGCCCGGCTGCGTATAGTAATCGGAATCGTCCTCGCGGAAATTCCAGCTATCTGCTGCACCGAACAGATCCAATGCCGGATCCTTGTACTCGGGCTGCTCCTGCCACTCGCCATAGCTGTTTGGGGTGTAGCCCAGGGTCGCGCCGTGGTT
>CAYQDH010000311.1:0-6753 GCA_964416075.1 uncultured Anaerolineales bacterium
GGGGCTTGGCAAGCATAGCGCGAGCAGCCGTTTGTAGTACCGCCGTCAGGCGGGTTTTCGTGCCGGGTGCCAGACCGCCCTCACGGGAGTACTACAAACGAGGATGTACCCGTTCGTAGTACCGCCGTCAGGCGGGTCTTCGTGCCGGGCGCCAGACCGCCCTCACGGGCGTACTACAAACGAGGAGGTACCAGTTTGTAGTACCGCCGTCAGGCGGGTTTTGCGGGTGGCCACGGTCCACGCCCCTGACGGGGCTCACTACGAACAGGCCGGGATGCCCCTACGGGCTGGGCAAAAATAGGTTGTGACGCCCCCTCGCGGGGCGCAACACGAATAGCACATCCTTATATCCTGAAGGAGCTCTATGAGTCAACGACGTGTAAAGATCGGTGTGGTGGGCTGTGGCAACATCAGCCCCGCCTATTTCAAGAACATGCCCAATTTCGGCATCCTGGACGTGGCCGCTTGCGCCGACATGCTCCCCGAGCGCGCCCAAGGACGCTCCACCGAGTTCAACATCCCCCGCGCCTGCTCCGTGGATGACATGCTGGCCGACCCTGAGATCGAGATCGTGGTCAACCTGACCATCCCCAAGGCTCACTATGAGGTCGCCCTGGCCGCCCTCAAGGCTGGCAAGTGCGCCTATAGCGAAAAGCCCATGGCCCTCACCCGCGAGCAGGGGCAGGAGTTGCTCCGCACCGCCAAGGCCCAGGGCGTGCTGCTCGGCGGCGCTCCCGATACCTTTTTCGGCGCCAGCCACCAGACCTGCCGCAAGCTCATCGACGATGGCTGGATCGGCACCCCCGTCGCCGCCACCGCCTTTATGGCGGGTCACGGCCCCGAGGGCTGGCACCCCGACCCGGCGTTCTACTACCAGGTGGGGGGCGGCCCCATGTTCGATATGGGCCCCTACTACCTCACCGCCCTGGTGAACCTGCTGGGCCCCGTGGCCCGCGCCACCGGCTCGGCGCAGATCAGCTTCCCCGAGCGCACCATCACCAGCCAGCCCAAGTATGGCACGGTGGTCAAGGTGGAGGTGCCCACCCACATCGCCGGCGTGCTCGATTTCGCCAACGGCGCCGTCGCCACCATCATCACCAGCTTTGATGTCTGGGGCGCTCACCTGCCCTGGATCGAGATCTATGGCTCCGAGGGCTCGCTCAGCGTGCCCGATCCCAACGGCTTTGTAGGTCCCATCATGATCCGGCGCGCGGGAGCCAAGGAGTGGTCCCCCGTGCCCGACAGCCACAACTATACCCGCAACCGCGGCATCGGCGTGGCCGACATGGCCTACGCCCTGCGCTCGGGGCGCCCCAACCGCGCCAGCGGCGAGCTCACCTACCACGTGCTCGATATCATGCACGCCATCCACGATGCCTCGCGGACCGGCCAGCATGTGCAGCTGGCCAGCACCTGCCAGCGCCCCGCCGCCCTGCCCGTGGGCCTGCCCGAAGACAAGCTCGATATGTAGGTTGGCGCAGAAGAGGATGGGGAGTTACCACAGAGACACCAAGAGCACCAAGAGCACAAAGGTTATTCAGCAAGACCTTAGCAGCTATCCATCTTTGGCAAGACCCACAAGGAGATCTATGGAACCAAAACGTGTGAAGGCTGGTGTGGTGGGCTGCGGCAACATCAGCCCCGCCTATTTCAAGAACATGCCCAATTTCGGCATCCTGGACGTGGCCGCTTGCGCCGACATGCTCCCCGAGCGCGCCCAAGGACGCTCCACCGAGTTCAACATCCCCCGCGCCTGCTCCGTGGATGACATGCTGGCCGACCCTGAGATCGAGATCGTGGTCAACCTGACCATCCCCAAGGCTCACTATGAGGTCGCCCTGGCCGCCCTCAAGGCTGGCAAGTGCGCCTATAGCGAAAAGCCCATGGCCCTCACCCGCGAGCAGGGGCAGGAGTTGCTCCGCACCGCCAAGGCCCAGGGCGTGCTGCTCGGCGGCGCTCCCGATACCTTTTTCGGCGCCAGCCACCAGACCTGCCGCAAGCTCATCGACGATGGCTGGATCGGCACCCCCGTCGCCGCCACCGCCTTTATGGCGGGTCACGGCCCCGAGGGCTGGCACCCCGACCCGGCGTTCTACTACCAGGTGGGGGGCGGCCCCATGTTCGATATGGGCCCCTACTACCTCACCGCCCTGGTGAACCTGCTGGGCCCCGTGGCCCGCGCCACCGGCTCGGCGCAGATCAGCTTCCCCGAGCGCACCATCACCAGCCAGCCCAAGTATGGCACGGTGGTCAAGGTGGAGGTGCCCACCCACATCGCCGGCGTGCTCGATTTCGCCAACGGCGCCGTCGCCACCATCATCACCAGCTTTGATGTCTGGGGCGCTCACCTGCCCTGGATCGAGATCTATGGCTCCGAGGGCTCGCTCAGCGTGCCCGATCCCAACGGCTTTGTAGGTCCCATCATGATCCGGCGCGCGGGAGCCAAGGAGTGGTCCCCCGTGCCCGACAGCCACAACTATACCCGCAACCGCGGCATCGGCGTGGCCGACATGGCCTACGCCCTGCGCTCGGGGCGCCCCAACCGCGCCAGCGGCGAGCTCACCTACCACGTGCTCGATATCATGCACGCCATCCACGATGCCTCGCGGACCGGCCAGCATGTGCAGCTGGCCAGCACCTGCCAACGTCCCGCTGCCCTGCCCGTGGGCCTGCCCGAAGACAAGCTGGACATGTAACTCGCGCGCCAGGCTCGCGCTGCGAAGGATTGGCGTCGACGGACCGCGGCACTCCAGGGCCGCTCTTTGGTCTTCGTGGGAGGCGGACCTGGAGCCCCGCCATCCGAAGAATCGGCGTCGACGGACCGCGGCACTCCAGGGCCGCTCTTTGGTCTTCGTGGGAGGCGGGCCTGGAGCCCCGCGATCCGAAGAATCGGCCATGTGTCTGGTAAGGAGCGATCATGCAGCGACCTGACCTGAGCGGGGTAGATCCCGCCATACGAGAATACATCGAAGCCCTGGAGCGAGAGCTGGGGCAACGTCCGCGCGCTTCCGGCAGGGCCTCGCGCCTGTCCACAGCATTGGGCGAAGAGGGGGCGCCCGACCCCGACGCCGAAGAAGCGCCCCAGTTCTTCGAGTCCCCCACCACGCTACAGGTCATCTCCATCAGCTCCTCGGGGGCGGCCAAGCGCACGGCGAGACACCTCTACGGGCGCCAGCGCCGCGGGGGGATGGGCATCTACGACCTGGACACACCCGAGAGTGACCCGCCGGCCTGGTTGATGGTCGCCGATGAGACCGCTAGCCTGTTGCTGATCACCAACCGGGCGCGGGCGTTTCGCATCCCTGTGGCCAATATCCCCGCTACTCCCGTGCATGCTCGGGGCAAGCCGTTGACTGAGGGGCTGGGCCTGTACCCGGGTGAACAGCTGGCGGCGGTCATGCCGGGCGAGCGCAGCACCTACGTCGCCTTGCTCAGCCAAAAGGGGTGGGCGCTCTGCCTGGCCGGGCACATACTTGGTGATAATCTGCGTCCTAACCTGGTCCTCTTTGACGTGACCAAGTATGGCGCGCCTGTGGCGGGGTGTTGGGCGCGCAGCGAACAGGATCTCTTGATGGCCACTCGCAAAGGCCTGGCGGTGCGCCTGGCGGTGAAAAAGGTGCCCAACCAGGGTTGCCTGGGGATCAGGCTGGACCCCGACGACGCAGCCGTGTCCATCGTGGCGGTGGGGGAGCAGGACGGCTTGTTCCTGCTCGGCGCCGACGGCAAAGGCGCCGTCCGGCTGATGCCCGGCTTTGCGGCCTTTAAATCGCCGGGAGCCGGGGGCAAGGTGCTGTTCAAGACCGACAAGCTGGTGGGGGCGTTAAGGGTGGGGGATGCGGACGACCTGTTCATCATCTCTCGCAGCGGCAAGATCATCCGCTTTGCCGCCGCCGAGGTGCCGCCCAAAGAGGGTGGCGTGCAGGGAGTCAACTGTATGGCCCTGCGCAACGACGAGTGTGTTGCCCTGGCCGCCAGCCCGCAGCAGAAGGAATAACCACAAAGAAATCAAGAAAACCAAGGAGGGATGGGGAAACAGTCCCGACTTATTCTACTTGAGAGACTTGGCGCCCTTGGTGTCTTGTGGTTGGTTCGGTCCTCACCCCACTTTGCGTGGCGTTGCGGGGCGCGGTATAATCTGCATGACCTATTACGCACGGATAAAGGGTGTGGCCATTGGGTTTACAGCGACCGGCGGAGAACCGTGAGACGATCGTCGTCATCGATTACGGCTCACAATATAGCCAGCTCATCACCAGGCGGGTGCGCGAGTGCCGCGTCTATTGCGAGATGCTCCCCTGGGATGCGCCGGAGGGAGAGCTCGCCAGGCTCAAGCCGGAGGGCATCATTCTCTCGGGTGGGCCGAGCAGCGTCTACGATCCGGGCGCCCCGCACCTGACACCACATCTCCTGGCGCAAGGCGTGCCCATGTTGGGCATCTGCTACGGGATGCAGCTTTTGGGGCGTCACCTAGGGGGCCGAGTGGCGGCTGCCGAGGCGCGGGAATACGGCCCCGCCACGGTGACCATCGACGAGCCTAGCTCTCCCCTCTTGGCCGGGTTGGGCGATGCGCTCGAGGTGTGGATGAGCCACGGCGACCGCATCGAGGTCCTCCCGCCGGGCTTTGCCGCGCTGGCGCATTCAGCCAACTCTCCCGTGGCAGCGATGGCGGATGAGCAAAGACGCCTCTATGGGTTGCAGTTCCATCCCGAAGTGGTGCATACCCCCCAGGGTAAAGAGATCCTGGAGAATTTCTGTTACCGCATCTGCGGCTGCCACGGTGACTGGGGGCCGGGATCATTCATCGAGGAAAGCATCCGCAGCATCCGCGAGCAAGTGGGCGCGGGCCAGGTCATCTGCGGCATCTCGGGGGGCGTGGATTCCACCGTGGTGGCTACGCTGGTGTCGCGCGCGGTGGGTAGCCAACTCACGGCCATCTTTGTGGACAATGGGCTGTTGCGCAAGGGCGAGGCCGTCGAAAGCATGGAGCGCTTGCAGCGCTACATCGATGGCCAGGTCCTCTACGTGGACGCCAGCGAGCGTTTTCTCGATGCTCTGGCCCGTGTCACGGACCCTGAGCGCAAGCGGATGATCATCGGGCGCGAGTTCGTGGAGGTATTCGAGCAGGAAGCGGGCAAATTGGGGCAAGTGGATTTCTTGGCCCAGGGCACGCTCTACCCGGACGTGATCGAGAGCGCCACGCCGGCCACCCGCTCGGCTGCGCGCATCAAGACGCATCACAACGTGGGCGGGCTGCCCGAGAACATGAGGCTCAAGCTGATCGAGCCCCTGCGCTACCTGTTCAAGGATGAAGTGCGCGCCGTGGGTGTGGCCTTGGGCTTGCCCGAGGAGATGGTCTATCGCGCGCCCTTTCCCGGGCCCGGTTTGGCGGTGCGCATCACCGACGCCGTCACGCCGGAACGGCTGCACGTGTTGCGCGAAGCGGATGCCATCGTGCGCGAAGAGATCGCCGCGGCGGGCCTGGACCGGGAGATCTGGCAGTACTTTGCGGTGCTTACCTCTGTGCGCAGCGTGGGGGTAATGGGCGATAGCCGCACCTACGCGCATGTGGTGGCCGTGCGCGCCGTGACGAGCCAGGATGGGATGACGGCCGATTGGGCGCGCATCCCCTATGATGTGCTGGCGCGCATCTCGAATCGCATCGTCAACCAGGTGCCACAGGTCAATCGCGTGGTCTATGATATCTCGAGCAAGCCCCCGGCCACGATCGAGTGGGAGTAATAGACGATCATGGATGATAGTTGGAGAGTCGATTGCTTTGCCTACGAGGAAGGAACCTGGGAGCCCAGGCCGGCAAACGTTTGCGCCGTCCACGCCTCGTCCAAACGGGCCTATCGCGGGCGCGGGGACCTGTACCTTCTGATTCAGCCCGCGCCCAACAGCGTGCTCTCGCAGACGGCGATCGATGCGCTGAAAGACACCGCGATCAAAAACTATTACGAATCGGGCGGCAGCGTCACCCGGGGCTTGCGTGCGGCGCTGATAGCGGGCAACACCTGGCTTTACGAGCATAATCTGCGCCTGGACCCCGATCACCGCGTCGCGCTAGGGCTGCACTATGCTGTGTTGCGCGATCGGGAGGTCTACCTTGGTCAGATCGGGCCGGCCCTGGCCACCTGGGTGCACGGCTCGGCGGTCGATCAGTATCCCCCCGATTCGATCTGGCTGCGCAGCGAGACCCCCACCTTATATGACCTGGACCGCGAGCCCCCCGCGGGTTGGCGGCGCGACGCAGAGCCCAGCCTCTTTCACATCACCCTATCGCCAGCAGATACCCTGGTCCTGGCCAGTCCGCAATTGCACCACCTGGTCCCGCCGCAGGCTCTGCAGCAAGCTCTGGCGCTGCGCGGCGCCGAATCAACCACAGAGACGATCGGGAAGATGACCCAGGGGCGCGATCTGACGGTCCTGGTGGTGGAATGGGCGCCGGACGGCCTGCCTCGGCTGAGGCCGGGACCGAGCGCCACCGACGAGGAACGCGCCGAGCGGCGGCCGGCGCCCCCCAGGCCTGCGGCCTTTCCCGACCTGCCTCACAGCCCGGCCGTGCCCGTGGAACCTGAGACGCTGAGCGCGGCCGCACCTGTGGCGGCCACCTTCAGTGACGCCAAACCCCTCGAGACCTACGAACAGCTGGCGCGTGCCACGACGCCCGCAGAAACCGCCGGTGAGCTCGCCCACGTGAGCGCCACTGAAACTGCCGCGCAGCCCACCGACAGCACCACCATAAAGCCAGCC
>CAYQDH010000312.1:0-932 GCA_964416075.1 uncultured Anaerolineales bacterium
AGCAGGGCGGGCAACGCTCCATCTCAGAAGTGCGCATCGCCTCTGCGCTCAGCGTGGATATCTCGGGCAACACCGTGACGTTCAGCGGGAGCGACAACACCTCGACCTACGGCATCGAGGCCGACGCGGGCTATGGTCCGGACGACATCGAGGTCACGGCCAACGGCAACACGGTTACCGGCTTCGAAGTAGGCATCGCGTTCTACCAATGCGAGTCCGACTGCGACACCGGCGTGTTCACCAGCCTCAGCGCTGGCGGCAACTGCTTGTCGGACAACACCTATGGCATGTGGACCAACGTCTCCAGCCCGGTGACCAACGGCACGAACAACTGGTGGGGCGATGCCTCTGGCCCGTACCATGCCACACAGAACCCGGGCGGGCTGGGCGACGAGGTCAGCGACAACATAGCCTTCGTGCCCTGGCTGGATGATTGCGGGGGCGATCCCGTCGCCAATTTCCAGAACGTGCGCACGGGAGGCTACTACACTCTGCTGCAGGATGCCGTTGATGATGCTAACCCTAACGACATCATTCTCACCATCGGCCCCGGGCCCTTTGCAGCCGAAGGTCACGCCACGGTGCCCCCGGAAAAGAGCGGGGTCACCATCAAGCTGAACGGCCGCACCTTCGGACCCGGCTCTCCGTGGCTGACGGTCAGCGCCGATGACGTGACGGTCCTCGGACCCGGCACCCTCGATGGCTGGACCGGCACCGCCAACAGCGCGGATCCCGCTATCAGGGTCTTGGCCAGCGCGGACAACTTGATCCTGCAAGGGGTAGAGATCAAGCGCTGGGCCTCCGGCGTCTCTCTGGAGGGCAGTGTGGTCTCCTTCAAGATGGGCGAGAATTTCATCCACAACAACGCCGGCGCCGGGCTCGTGGACGGCGAGGAGGTCGTCGCGACCCCGATCGCGGTGGGGACGAAACAG
>CAYQDH010000312.1:942-6747 GCA_964416075.1 uncultured Anaerolineales bacterium
CGCCGGCGCCGGGCTCGTGGTCGGATCGGGCGCAAGCCTGAGCGGCATCGTCACCGTCGAGGGCAACCTGTTCAAGGACAACGGCGGCCCGGGTATCCAGAACGACGGGGTCACTGGTCCGCTGCCGGCCGCTTACAACTCTTGGGGCGACCTGGCCGGGCCGACCGGGCCCCTGGGCGATGGCGTGGGCTCTAACGTGAGCTACATCCCGTGGACCTTTGCCGAGTTGTTCCTGGATGTGCAGCCTGATACCGAAGCAGCCGTTGGCCATGTGCTCGAGACCACCGGCTTTGACGTCAAGCTTAAGGCGGATGCGGCCAAGCTGTACGGCATGACCTTCGTATTCACCTATGACATGGCCAAGCTCACCCTGGGTAGCGCCACCTTCTCCGCGCCGTGGGCTGGCCGCTGCCGCGTGATACCTGGCCTGTCCGCCGGCACCATCGGCTACTACTGCAACCTGCTCAACGAGGCTTCCCCTGACCCCGAGTGGGAAGCCGACGGCGGCACAATCGCCACCTTCCACTTTACCGCGTTGAGTGGCACCCCCGGCAATGGCCCGTGGCCGGCGCTCTTTGACATCTCGCACCTGGAGACCGAGACCAGCACCAGCGCCATCGGTGGGCAGAAGGTGTTCGTGAACAATGCCGGGTTCAACGCCCCGACGATCCCGCAGCGTGACATCAGCGACCCGGACGACGGGCAGATCATCATCGAGCGCGGGGCCAGTTATACCGGCTTTGTGGACCTGCAGGGCCGGTTGAGCGACAGCCTGGCCGTGTGCAGCGCCTACAACCAAGCCACCATCGCCGGCGCCATCGAGCTGGCCGATGGCAGCAGCGCCTCTTCGGGCGCCTACACCACGGCCCATATCCCGCCCAACTGGATGGGCATCGGCAACACCTACTACATTGTCGTCGACCGCTGGCTGTTCCTGTCCACTACGGCGTACGGGGCGACGAGCTTTGGGCACAGCAGGACCCTCGATGCTTATCCGCTCACCCTTCTGCCGAACGCGTACTTGCTGGGGGGTGACGCCACCAACGACGAGACAATCCTGGTCAACGACCTGTCCTGCATCGGCGGCGACTATGGCAAGACGAGTGGCTTTACCGTATGCGGTGGGGACCCCGCTCATGGTGTCCCCGGCACGGGCTTGTCGGACGTGAATGAGGATGGGTGCGTCAACGTGCAGGACCTGTCGCTTGCGGGCGGTAACCTGTACAAGACCGCCAGTCCCTGGACGGTGCCCTAGAGGCGGCTCGGACGCGTCGTGGCCGGCCGGACTGGCAAGTCATGACGAGCGTGATAGAATAGGTCGGCGTTCGCAAGGAGGAATGGTATTGCGGATGCCGACCCCCATCGAGAACAGATAGAGGAGCTTGGATGCGGCTTACAAGATTGGGGCGCCTTGCCCTTGGCATGGCTATACTGGCAGTCTTCAGCCTGATGGCCCTGCCCGCCCTGGCCGGTATTCAGGTGGCCCAGGGCGTGTTCCTCGATGCCGGTTTCGCGGTCATCAACACGGCCGATAACACGGCGGGCAACGCGCATCTGGTGATGACCCAGTTGAACCCCAGCCTGCCCAAGAGCGGCACCGGCTCGCTCATCGTCATCAAGTTTCGGGGCAAGCAGGTCGGCGCAAGCAGCACCCTCACCCTGGTGAACCCGCAGCTCGCCCGGCGCGACGGATTCATGATCCCTGCCACGGGGGCCGCGGGCCAGGTGGAGGTGATCGCGAGTGGAGGACCGACTCCCACGTCGCTCCCCACCCAAGGGGCGGGCACGCCGATGGCTGAGGCCACGCCGGAGGCGCCCACCGCCACCCAGCCAGCGGCGGCCACATCGGAACCGACCGCCCCCTCATCGACAACCACACCAGAGCCGAGCGCTGTGTCGCCAACGGCCACGCCGCAGCCGACCGATGTGCCGGCGACGGCCACTGCAGCCGTGGGCTCGCCGACCACGGCTCCCACCAGCTTGCCCGCGGCCGCGGCGACAGGCTTACCCAGCCAGACCCCCGTGCCCGCTGCCAGCCTAGCTGCCACGGTTGCGCTGGCCAACGCAACCGCACAGCCGCAGGCCATCGCGGTCGTGGCCACCAATGCACCGTCACCTATAGCGGTGGCGGCGTCCGCGACGCCCGAGACAACTGCCACACCCGTGGCCCAGGCGCAGCCCGACGAGACCGAACCCGGCGAGGAGAGGCCGGGTTCCCTGGCGGCGAACTTTGACCGCTGGGTGGCCATGACAGCGGGCGCTGCCGTGCTGGCCGCCGTGCTGTTCGGGTGGTTCCGTCGTGGACGTTCGCGGACCGATGGGTGAGATACAGGAAGGAGCAATGCGATGCTGAGACGATACCGCCTCTGGCTTGCCCTGGCGCTACTTATGGCCGGTCTACTTTGCAGCGCCGGCGGCGCCGCTGCGCAGGCCGGGACCGTGATACGAATCCGGCCCGCTGGCGGCACCTACACACCGGGGCAGACGTTTACTGCTGAGGTGCGGATCGAGAACGTGACCGCCCTGTACGGCGTCGACATCCAGGTCACCTTTGATGCGACCCGTTTGGAGGTGATCGAGACGAGCGTCACACCAGGAACAGACCTGTTATCGCCCCCCTGGATGGTCCTCTTCAACCAGGTGGATAACGAGGCGGGCACCATCTGGTACGTGGCCACGCTGCTCAACCCGCATGCGCCCGTCAGCGGCTCGGGCATGGTCTTCTCGTTTCATTTTCGCGCCCTGGAATCGGGCCTGGCCAGCGCAAACATCTCGGAACAAACGCTCAGCGATATCAACGGGGAATTGATCCCCGCCACAACGGCAGGCGCCATCTATGGCGCGGGGAACCACGTGTTCTTGCCGTTGTTACTCAACCGTAACTTGGGCAGTGCTCAGGTCGGCGGTGCGGCAGGCGGCTCTGTGCCGCACGACCTACCCTGGCAATTGACTGGAGGTAAAAGATGAGTGAAGCAACAAGGAAACTGAAGAAATGGATGGGTCTTGCGATTGTGGTCGAGCGACGATGGGTCTATTCGGCGCTGATGACATTGGCTATAAGCTTGATGCTGACCCTGGCTGGTGCCAACTTGCACGTAGCGCAAGCTCAAGGGACCATCACCCGCTGCGAACCAGAAGCCGCTTACGTACCTGCGAACGAGCAGGCTACGGTGTGCATCTATGTTCAGGATGTAGTGGACTTGTACGGTGCCGACTTTGAGTTGTCCTTTCCGGGCATGGTGGGCATTGCCACGATAGTGGACAAGATCGAGGATGAAGAGGGTGTACAGATTCAGCCCAGCACGGCCTTCCTAAAGAAGCCGTGGAACCTCCTTTTCAACAGTCCCGATAGCTCGACGGGCTATCTTCACTACCTTGTCACTCAACTGACCGATGCTAACCCGCCCAAGACCGGTTCCGGCCCGATCGCCTGCATGACCTTCCAACCGGTAGCAGCAGGCAGCTTCAGTATCACGTTTACGCGGCACCAGCTGTCAACCATAAACGGTACGCTGATCGGTAATACCGCCCACACCTGCAGCGTTACCTTTGTCAACCCCACCGCCGTCACCTTGACCCGCTTTGCAGCACAGGCCAAAGGCCAGGGTGTCTACATCCAGTGGGAGACGGCGCAAGAGATCGACACCTTGGGCTTTAACCTGTACCGCTCCACCACGGCTAGTGGGTCGAAGACCAAGCTTAACCAGAATCTGATCCCAACTAAGGAGCCGCCTGGCTCGTCTGTTGGGGCAGTGTACAACTGGATCGATGCAACCAAAATGCGTCCGCGCCGAACCCTCTACTACTGGCTCGAGGAGGTGGACATCTACGGCCATGCCACCATGCACGGGCCAGCGAAGGTCAGCCAGGGCCGCACTACAGAGTAAGCGGCAAGGCCATCTGCAGGAGTGAGAGCCGCGCCAGTGGCAGAGGGAGTCCTGGCGCGGCTCTTTTGCTGCCGGCGAAATGTAACGGCAGGGCCCGGTCGCATCGATGCCGTACTACAGCGAGCACTCAGGCCGGGTTCACTTGAGGATTTGATGACGGGAAATTGAAAACCGCCAGGATGCCGAGGTGGGGGATTACCCTCCACTCTCTGATCCTGGCGGCTCGTGGTTCATAGCATCGAGCCGGGCTCGGTGTCTCTATTACTCTTGTTTGCTAGTGCACAGATCAGCTAGCTGCGGAAGCAGCTCCGTCACGTCGAACGTGCTCCACTTTTCCTTGGTATCGCCGATGTTAAAGATCGCAAAGCCCAAGACATACGGATCTCGGCGCAACTCATCATCGTACCAGGAAAGCTGCTCCACATAACGGGTAGCCATTTGGTCCAGCGAATTACCATCCTCTTCAGCAAAGTCCCGCCAGCCCATGGGCCCTTCGGCCTGGCGCAGGACGCCGCCATCGATACCCGCCTCGCTGACGACCAACGGCAACACCAGGTCATTGACCCGCAAATAGTGGTCGTACCAGTAGCGATAGCGAAGCGTCAGGCTGCCCCACTGCGGATTGGCCGTCATGCCCGGAAGCTGTGCCCCGACCCCATCGCGCATAGAAGGCGCCGAGTACTCGTGTAGAGCAAAGATGCCGCCATGCTGCTTGGCCACAGACAGGGCGGGCAGAAATTCGGCGATGAGGTCCGGCTCCGGATTGCCTGCTGCAAAGTTGCCCACCGCCACCTTCAGCCCCAACTCGGCCATGGCGATGACCCGTTCGGATTCGAACGCTGCGTACCAGGCCATCTCCCAAGGTGTTTTGACGATGGGCTCGTTCCAACCGAGCCAGTAATCCACCGCGGGGAACTCACGGTAGCGCCCAACATTGGCAGAGACAAACTCCCGAGCACGCTCTGCCGGATTGCCCAGGAAAGACTGATCGGACTGCAAGAATCGCCCCACCGTAACCGTCTCAGGAGAGGCGGACTTGACATCAGCAAGCCAACCCAGGTCGGCCACCGCTACGATGACCGCGGGATGGGCGTCTTCTACAAAATTCAGAATAGAGGGGGTATGGTTGCTGGTGACGTGGATCCCCACTTTGCTGCCCTTGGTCGCAACGGGAAGGGTCAGCTCCGGTTCAGCCAGATAAGAGGACATCTCTTCGCTGAGGGGCACGTTCCAGACTGTTGTGCTGCCTGGGGCGCTGCAATCCATGAGCAACGTGTCCATGCCATCCGCCACGCTGATCTCTAGTTGATGGCAGGCCTCGGCCAGCGCTCCCTCCTCGTAGGCGATGATGTAGGAAGCAACCTGCCCAGGTCTAAGCCTGCCCGGCAGCCAGTCGTGGTCGACCTCGGCCTGGGTCGGGTCATTGGGTAGGTAACGGTCCAGGATGTACATCGCGGGAACCGGCCAGGGCGTAAAGTTGGCCACTGTGAGGATATAGTAATAACCAGAGGCATCGAGCCGGGAGGTGACCTGGACCATCAGTCCTTGTGATGTCTCAACATCAGCAGGACCTGCTGTCACCAGCAAGTCCGATTCGATAACCAGGGGGTTATCGCGGTCCGCGTACGCCGTGATAGGCGCCAACAGGACCAGTAGGGTTAAGGCGAAAACTAGGCTGACAGTTCGAATTACGCTAGACACCGGCTCCCTGCCCGATTCAGGATCGAGACCGAAGGTACACCATTATAGACGAACTGCAGTGCCAAGGGATACGTTAGAATCCCAGATATGCCACGATGGCGAAAGGGCTGAACAGCGACCGATCACTGTTCCCATTATAGCCGAGATTAGCGAATATAGCAATACCCCCAAAGCACTTTTTTTCTCGGCCAAAAGTCGGATTCGTGCGCATCTTTCG
>CAYQDH010000313.1:0-6741 GCA_964416075.1 uncultured Anaerolineales bacterium
CCTGTTCCTGATGTGGCAGATCCCCACCGTCACGCGCAAGGGGCGGGGCGGTCTGCGACGGCGGGCGCAAGGTCCGGGACAATGGGCGGACCCGACGGCCCGGGGGCCGGATGTAGCGCGCCTCTCGGTGATCATCCCAGCCAGAAACGAGTCGCTGCGCATCCCCCCTCTGCTTACCTCGCTGGCCGAGCAGACCGTCTCCCCGCGCGAGATCCTGGTCGTGGACGACAATTCGTCCGACGACACCGCCTGCGTGGCGCGGCGACTGGGAGCCCGTGTCTTGGCCGGGGAGCCCCTGCCGGCCGGCTGGAGCGGCAAGAACTGGGCCTGCTGGCAGGGCGCCCAGCAGAGCACGGGAGATCTGCTGTTGTTCTTGGATGCCGACACCTGGCTGGAGCCCGATGCCCTGGCCCGCCTGGTGCGGGCCTACGCGGGCCAGGGGGGCCTGCTGACGGTGCAGCCCTACCACGTGACGCACCGCGCCTACGAGCAGCTCTCGGCCTTTTTCAACATCGTGCTCATGGCCTCCCTCAACGCCTTCACCCCCTTGTGCCGTTGGCTCAAGCCCGGCGGCGGGTTCGGTCCCTGTGTGCTTTGCAGCCGGGAGGACTATGTCGCGTTGGGCGGGCATACCTCGGTCAGGGCCGAAGTGCTGGAGGACATCGCGCTGGCCAAACGAGCGGTGCGCCAGGGCTTGCCCGTGAGCTGCTACAGCGGCAAGGGGACGATCTCCTTTCGCATGTACCCCAAGGGCCTGCAAGAGCTGGTGGAGGGTTGGAGCAAGGGGTTCGGGTCGGGGGCCTTTTCCGTGCAAGTTCCCTTCCTGCTGCTTGCGGCGGCCTGGATCACTGGGGCTTTCCGCGCCTGGGTGGACCCCTTGCGCACCCTCTTTATGCCGGGGATGCCACTGATCGCCTGGTCGGCCCTGTTGTATGCGCTCTATGCCCTGCAGGTGGCCTGGATGCTGGCGCGCATCGGCCGCTTTCGCGCCTGGACCTCCGCCCTTTTCCCCATCCCCCTGCTGTTCTTTGCGCTGATCATGGCGCGCTCCCTGGTCTTGATCCACATCCTGCACCGCGTGCCCTGGCGCGGCCGCACCGTGGCCACCCCACGCAAGGCGCAAAGAGGATGATCATCCGCCTGCCCACCTTCTGGACCATCGTGCTGGATTGCGTCGCCTGGGCGGCGATCCAGACGGGCATCGCCTACCTGTCGATCCGCTTGCCGCGCCGCTGGCTGAACCCGCGATCCTGGCTGCTGCGGGCGCGCTCCTGGGAGCAGGGGGGCGCCATCTATGAGCGGCTGTTTCGCGTGCGGCGCTGGAAGACGCGGCTGCCCTCGGGCGGCGGGCTCTTTCGCGGCGGGTTCTCCATGCGCTCCCTGCAGGGGCACGACGCCGACTACCTGCGCACCTGGGTGCTGGAAAGCTCTCGCGCCGAGATCTGCCACTGGATGGCTATCGCCCCCGCGCTGCTGTTCTTCATCTGGAACCCCTTGGGCGTCGGGTTCATCATGATCGCCTACGCGGCGGCCGTCAACGCCCCCTGCATCATCGCCCAGCGCCACAACCGGCCACGGTTTCAGGCGATCTTGAGCCGATGTGTTGGCGAGTCCGTAGCCTAGCCACGTCGAATCTGGGCCCGCGGCACCCAGTAGGTGGAGACCAAGGCCCCAGCCCGATATCCACCAGCGGGTTGGTGATGTTGCTGCCGATCAGCGTCCCCAGCAAAATACCATGGTCCGTGCCGTTACACTTGTGAAACCCGATCCCCCAATTTCACGGCGCCGGCCGGCGCAGCACCATGGGCAGCCACCCGCGAGGCGGCATCGGCGTGCCCGTGTGCATCGGTGTGGGCGTCAGAGTGTGCGTCGGCGTGTGAGACGGCGCTGTGGTGGGCGTGATCTCGGGCGTGGGGAAATCCTCCTGCCGCGTGTAATACACCCGCAGCTCCGCCCGCTTGTCCGCGGCCCCCTCGTACGACCAGATCTCCCGCGGCGCGCCCATCGTGGCAGGCTGGGCGATCAAGAGCAGGCTCAAGGCGTTGGCGTTCTGCCACCCCGCTCGGCTGACCACCTCCCGGATCACCTGATTGAGCTCGGGAGAGCGGTAGATGCCCCCCTTGCGCCAGGGCTGCTCGCGCAGGTCCCAGGCCACGCTGTTCAGGGTGCGCGGGCGGTTTTGCACGATCTGCTGCACGTTGAAGGAGGGCGAGTTGTCCACGGCGTGGGCATAGATCTGCAGCTGGGTATCCGCGGCGCCATCCTGGGCCGCGGTCACCAGCAGCCAGGCGCTGTTGATCACCGCGTTCCTCGGCACGCGCAGGGGCGAGAAGCGCAAACCGCCGTGATAGCCGGCGTTGCCGCCCACCTTGACCGTGGGGTCGCTGACGTGCGCGCCGACCTGGTCGCAATAGGTGTCGTCCGCGCCGCTGTTCACGCGCCAGATGACCTCGTACTGCGGTATGGCGCCCACGCCGCGCAGCAGCAGGCCGCTCAGGACCGGCGGCTCCCCCCGCACGGGCACGAACTCGATATCCAGGTGCTCGTCCTCGCCCGGCGCGGGGACCACCTTCACGCCGGCTGAGATCACCACGGCCTTGTCGCGTCCCCCCGCCAGAGCATAGACATCCACGTTGCGCAGCACCTGCTCGTTGGCCGTGCCCCGCTCCAGGTAGATGTCGAACACCCGCTGCCCCGCCGCGGTGGCCTCCGGTTCCGCCAGGTGGAACTGCGCCTCGATGGTCATGGCGTGGACGCTGTGGCTCAGCCAGGCGCGGAAGGAGCTCAGCCCGTAGCGCTGGGACTGGTAGATCCAGTCGTCCTCCGTGCCGGCGATGGGCCGCTCCACGCTGCGCCCCATCCCCCCGTGGAACTCGTACCATGTGGGGAGAAAGTCGCTCTCGCGGTCGGGGTTCCAGTACTGCCCTGCTGTGTCCAGCCCGAAGCGGTCGGCGCCCACGTTTATGGCCAGGCGGGTGGGGATGACGTATTCCTGCTCGCCATAGACCACCTGCCCATCGACCACGGCGTAGGGCTTGCAGAAGATCTTGTCCGCGTCGGCGGGGACGTCGATGATGGCGCTAAATAGGTCCATGCCGCCGCTCTGGTCGGGGGTGCGGTAGCGATAGTCGTTGCCATAGTCGTGGGTGCCGGTATCCCACATCAGGTAGGTTTTCGTCGTCGTGGCGCCGCCCTTGACCTGCCAGCTCAGGGGCAGCCTGGCGCGCGGGGCCGTGAGCGGCGGGTAGACCTTCAAGCGGACGATGAGGCCCTCGTCGACGGTCTGCGCCTCGTAGGCGCCCATGTCCACCGAGGAGCCCACCACCCGCGGCGCGCCGTCCAGGTCGAGCGAGAGCGGCTCTGAAGTATTGCCGTCGCCGTCCAAGTCCGCCGTATCGGCCGGAAGCATCCCACTATCCCCAGTATTGATGGCGGGAGAGCCATCCTGCGGGCGCAGGTTGCCATAGTCGTCATCCGTGCTGCCCCAGGCGCCGTCGGACCCCGGGTCGGGATCGCGGCCGAAGCGCGGGTCGGCGCCCATCAGGCTAAACGAGGCGCCGAGGTCGCCGTGGGCGTCATAGCCCACGTCGGCGGGATGGTTGGCCCAGATGATAGAATTCGCCAGCGTGGTGGTGCCGTAGTACAGGTACAGCGCGCCGTTGCCTCCCCAGTTGCCGGCGACCGTGCAGTTGATCAGCTCTGGGTTGCTGTGCATGTTCCACATCGCCCCGCCGAGAAGCCGGGCCTGGTTCCCGCTGAACACACAATTGATGAACCTGGCCGTGCTGTCCTGGTTATAGACGGCGCCGCCGCCAGCTGCCGAGTTCCCCAGGAAGCGGCAGTCGATGAGCGTAGTGCCTCCGGTGGCCCACAGCGCTCCCCCTGACCCTCCCTCGATGCTCGAGCCGGTTGCCACGTTACGTGCAAAGATGCAACGGATCACCAACGCGTTGTGGCTGATCAGAGCACCACCCATAGGGGCCGAGTTATCGGCAAAGAGGCATTCAACCACTCGGCCATCTAGAAGGTACATAGCGCCCGCCTCTCCGGCGGCCGCATTCTGCTCGAAAATGCAGTGCTCTAAGGTTGGGTAGCCGCCACGACTGAACACTCCGCCGCTCTCATAGGCGGTGTTGTGCGTCCAGGTGCAATGTCTCAAGGTGGGGCTACCATCGGCATTGAACAGCCCCCCGCCCGACTTTAGGTCCATATCCGATTCGTGATTGGCGTTCCCTCCCGTGATCACAAATCCGTCCAGGACCGCACTGGCGTCCACGCCGCTGGCGGTAACCACGTGGTAGCTGTTCTCCTGGCGGGTCGGCTCGTCTACGGCCAGCGCTCCACCATCGTTCCCGGCCAGGTCCCCGCTCAGGACGGTGCGATTGGTCTCCCAACTGCGCTGCTCCAGTGCGCTCTCGCTGCCCGCGAAGCCGCCATAGAGAGCCACGCCACTCTTCAGTTGCAGGGTGTCGCTGCGGCTCGTTCCGGGCTTGTAGGCGCCCGCCGCCACCCAGATCTGGTCGCCGCTCTGCGCCGCCGCCAGGGCCGGCTGGAGCGCCGTGTAGGCATTGGCCCAAGAACTACCGTTATTGGCCCCCGCTGCGGCGGCCCGCACATAGATGATGCGCCCCGCCCCGCGCACAGGCGGCGCGGCCAACAAACCCCATCCGGTCGCTACCAGGAGGGTGAGCAACAGAGCCAACAAGTTACGCGTGAGGATTCGACGATACACTCTAGTCATCATGCGAGCCTCCTTCGCACATGTACGGCGAGCCTCCGGCTTGCCTCTTCTGTACAGCGCGTCTCGTCCCGCGGTCCGGTGTAGGCCGCTTCTCCTCCCCCCTCTCCCATGCTGTCTATGGGAGAGGGGCCGGGGGTGAGGGCCTCCCCGGCGAGGGCCAGGGTGAGGCCCTGCGGGGTAAAGTAGATCGTCTTATCGCTCCCCTGGATGTAATAGGCCACTTGGGGATCCAGTTGGCCCCGGTTCTGCACAAAGTAGAGGGGCAACTGGCCAAAGTCGCGTTCTACGCCCACAGGGGCGGCTTGTGCGGGGTGCGCGTTCGCCGCGAGCACGCTCACGGACCTGGTAACCCATGCCGACCCCGCCGTAGGCTGCACGACTAATAGAAGGGCGATCGCCAAGTACCCAACGAGACGCATAAGGTCGATCATCATGGCCTCCTTGCCCTGGCCGCGCCGCGCCCGCGAATGGGCAACGACGGTCTGACCAAGCGCTACGTGTTGAGGAGACGCTGCAGCGCGAACCCCGGGTTTCCCCAACTCCCGGAGTTCGCCGTTTCGCCGACGCACCTGCGTCGTCTATCTATTCCCCGCGACCGACCACCTTGCATTCCACGTTTTCAAACTGCGCCGTCCACTCGCCGTTGGCATTGCTGGTCCAGTGGACGCGTATCTTGGCCAGCAGATTGGGCTGTGGCCCCAGGCTGATGAACCTCGTGTTGTCGTGGATCGTGACCACCCTGTGCCCCACGCCCTGCTCGGGCTCGCACTCGCCCATGCCCTTGTCCAGGTTTGAGAGCGTGAACCGATACCGGGCGTCTGTGCCCGAGCTCACGGCCTCGCCCTGGCAGTGCACTCGAACCGACCATCGGCCCACTGCGGCTGAATCACACGATTCGCCGTCGATCGCCAGATGGCAGGTTCCGGTCAGGTACGGCGTATCGCCGCAATAGAACCCCTCGATCGGACCCGAGATTGGAAACTGGTAATGCTCCACGCCCTGTGCTGACACGACGCCAGCACTGATGAGAAGTAGAGCCAACGCGACATAAATCACTCTAACCCATCGCTGTTTCACGTACGGCCTCCTTCTGTCAAGGACCCACTTATCGCTTTCCTCATACCTGCCGCTTCGCTGCCTTCGCCACAAAACACGAGCCGACCAGGCTTGGTGAACAAGCTTGGCCGGCCTCAGATTCCTCGTCCCGCCATACGCACACCTCCATCACCGCACACCCACAGAACTACCGTAGCCGCACAGGATGGACCATGCACTGCCGTTATTCAGTTGTGTCAAAACAAGTCTGAGAGAACCGTGGCTTCGAGGCAGAAAAGAGAGTAAAACGGTACTACGTAGCATATGAAGTATAGCACACAAGCAGACATCAGTCAATGATCTTTACTATTATTTTACGTTGGTTTGGGGCCTGGCCCCGAGGTAGTCAGGCCAGCTCTCCTTGCGCCACGATGATGCTCTGCCCACCCACGGCTACGTCGATCCCGGCGCCCCGCTGCGCGGCGCGCAAGAGCAACAGCGAGGGCCGGCCGATCTCGTAGCCCTGCTCGACGCGGATGTCGATGCGCTCCTGGCCGAAATAGCGATGCTGCACCAGGTAGCCTGCCAGGCAGCCGTTTCCGCTCCCCGTGGCGGGGTCCTCGGGGATGCCGTAACAGTCGACGAATACCCGCACGCTGATGTCGTTCCCCGGCTCGTGGGCCTGGGGGCAAAAGACCAGGATCCCCTTGGCGGTGGTGGTCTCGATAAACGCGAAATAGCGCTCCCTGTCGACCCGGGCTTGCTTCAGGGCGGCGATGCTCTTTAGCGGCACGATGAAAAAGGGCAGCCCTGTGGAGACCTCTTCCACGGGGAAGCGCTCGTCGACCTGGGACACATCCAGGCCCAGGATGCCAGCCAGGACCCCTGGCTCGTGCCGCGGGCCGAAGGTTGGCTGCATCTGCCGCATCCAGGCATAGCCATCCGGGCTCAAGGTCACGGGGATC
>CAYQDH010000314.1:0-6726 GCA_964416075.1 uncultured Anaerolineales bacterium
CACTGCGAAAGAAGCGCGCGGCACAGCCTAGTGCTTCTTGGTCCACCGCATCTTCTTGCGCATCTTTCGGTACTTGTGCCGAGCAATCTTCTTGCGTCTCTTCTTGATGACACTGCCCATTCGCTCACCTCCTCCCTGTTAGTTGTTCGATCCACCAATTTGGCCTATTATAGCACAGTTTTGCTGGACCTGGCAAAGCAGGCCTTGAGGTCCTTCGGGCTCTCTCCGTGGCAGCCCCATCAGCGCCTAACGACTGCCAGACTGTGACGTCTGTTGCTGTCTTCATGCTTTTTCTCATTTGATTGTTCAGGAGGCTCATCTTCCCATGACAGTTGCCTTGCGCAGCCACCTGTCAAGGGTTCTTTCCAGGCTTGGCTCGCTCTATCCCACAGAGAGCGCTAGCCCTTCCCAGCGCAGAGGCATGCACTTCCTATGGCTCAACAATTTGCTGGCATCCGTCAGCGGGGCCTTTTACGGGGATTTCCTGGTCATTTACATGGTCTCCTTGGGCGCAACTGCCGCCACCATCGGCCTGCGCTCCTCGATCAGTAGTGCCGCTGCATTGCTGGCGCCGATGCTGGGAGCTTTGCTGGTGGAACGCACTGGCAAGCGCAAGCGCTGGGTCCTGCTCTGGCCGGGCACCATATCCCGCCTGGCGCTCCTCGGAATGGCATCCATCCCGTTTTTCCTGCAGGCCCAACCGGCCGTCGGAGCGATCGTTGCACTGATCGCTATCCAGAGCTTCTCGGACACGCTGTCTGGTCCCGCCGCCAACTCGCTTTTCGGCGATATTGTGCCCGTCAGAGTCCGCGGACGGTTCCTGGGGCTCCAGATGGTTATGAGCAACGTGGCAGGCATCGCCATCGTGCCCCTGGCTGGCCTGTTGATCAAGCAGATTGGCGGCCTTTCGGGATACCAGTTTAGCTGGTTTTTGGCAGCCCTGGTCGGCTTCTCAGCCACCTGGAGCTACAGCCGCATACCAGAGCCCCCCAGCCAGGAAAAGCGTGCCCAATCACGCGGTGCCTGGCAGAATTTCGCCGACGGTTGGCGCACCTTTGGGCGAGATCGACGCTTTGTTGCCTTTTGTATGGTCAACCTCGTCTGGAATTTCGGCATCAACGTCGCTGGTCCCTTTTTCACCATCCATCAGATCCAGGATCTTGGCTTTGGCGTCGAAACCCTGGCGCTACTGGCCACAGTGACTAGGCCGGTCAATGTCCTGGCCTTCCGCCTGGCGGGAGAACTGGTCGACCGTAAAGGCGCTCAGCGCATCATGAGTATCAGCATGTTGGTCGTGCCGCTCGTGCCCATCTTCTGGATGCTCTGCCGAACTCCACTTCATGTGGGCCTCGCACAGAGCTACCAATTCCTGGCCTGGTCGGGCTTTAACGTCGCCCTCACGCCTCTGCTCCTATCCATCAGCCCGCCCGAATTGCGTTCACGGTATCTCGCCATCTTTAGC
Source organism: uncultured Anaerolineales bacterium (assembly GCA_964416075.1). Classification (GTDB taxonomy): domain Bacteria; phylum Chloroflexota; class Anaerolineae; order UBA1429; family UBA1429; genus CAYQDH01. Next base: position 1,463 of record CAYQDH010000314.1, read on the forward strand.
ACCATCAACGGCCTTGCCGCAATCACCGCTCCCCTGGCCGCCAGTTGGGTCTACGAAAGCTGGGGATTTACGGCCAACTGCCTTCTCTCGGCTCTGGGCCGCGGCATGGGGGGACTGTTCTTCTGGCTTATGATCAAGAGAGGATTCTTTGCCGACCAGGATGACGCCAGCCCTGAGACTCAACCCGCCCCACACTCCTAGTCAATCCAGTAAGATAGCCTCCAAAAGGCCCAGGCGCGGCACCCGAATGGTTAAGGTGCGACCATCGAAGGACGACGCATAACGATCCCCGGTCACCAAACTGCGCACATTCGTCGGCGCGACATCGCACGGCAGCATGACATCTAGGTCGTGCATAGGAACGGGCTCGAAGAACGAGACCCCAAAGTGGCCCGAACCGTTGACCAAGTGCAGCACCCGTGCCCCGCTGTCGCGCTTGGTGAACAACGTAGCCTCCACCATCGGCGAGAGATTGCCGCCCAGCGGGACCAGCCCGGCGATGCCACGCAGCACATCCGCGGCGAATGCCGCCGTATTGCTATAGCCTTGCCGGTGATAGAGCGCACCCGGGCTCCACGGGACATGGATCGCCCTGCCCTGGCCATAGTCGTTGACTGTCACACCCGGATGATCCGTCACCTGGGTGTAGTAGCAGCGTTCGGGGGGCCCATAGGGATGTGGCGGCACCAACTTCAGATAGGTGCGTACGCCCGGCGCGCGACCTATGTGGAGATAGTCGCTATCCATAAAGACCAGGTCGGTCTCGGGCAGGTGGGAGAATGGGCCTCGGTCATCGATCCCTAGATATGAAGAGCGCAATCCTGAGCGCAACAGATATGGCTGCGTCTCATCGAGAGGGACCAGCCCCAGGCAGCGCAGGGCCGGAAAGGTGCGCGGTTCGTTCTTCTCGTCCCTAAGCGCGGCCCGAAAGACGGCGATGAGGGTTCCGCCATCGGCCACGTACTGATCCAGTCGTTGCGCCAGAGCATCGCTCACGGGTTGGTAGTCGGGCAGGATGATAGCCTGATAGCGACTCCAGGGAAGATCCAGAGCAACATCTGCCAGCAGCGTGTCGAACAGATAGTGGTTCTCTACCAAAAAACGATACCAGCCACGAAATTCGCTCTGGTTGGCATCCGGCCCGTTGAGCAACGCGATATTGGCCAGTGACGCAAGCCCGCGATACACATCCTCATGGGCCGCATGATAGTGGTACAACGCCTTGATCCCCTCATAACCCGAGCGATCCTCATGATTATCCAGTCGCCCGATGAGGTAATAATCCAACGCGCCGCCGTTCGCCAGGTTCTGCGCTAAGCGCAGTCGCTGTTGCTCCGGAGACACCGCTACATGTCGATAGGGAAAGTCGATGAAATCGACCGTCGTATTGGAGGAGACCATCTCCGGGTAGTTGCTCACTGCCCATTTGGTATTGTCCGAACCACTGTATTGCCAATGCGGCAGCGGGCGTTCCAGAGCGGTATTGGACTCCTGTCGAATGACTCCTCTCCGAAACTCTAGGTGATTGGCCACACAAAGGTTGGGGCTCAGTTCCTGGATGAAGCGATACACCTTGGCCTGGTGAGCCCGCTGGATCTCACGCTTGAAGCGCGTGTACGCCCGATATACAGGGTCATCCATATCTTCCACAACGGGGAGCGCCAGGCCATATGCGTCGCTGAACTTGGCCTGGCAACTGCTGCAGTGGCAGATTCCATAATAGTTGCCACTATAGTCCCTCACCTGGAACCCGCTCATATTGAAAAAGATGCCATCCAGGTCGTGCGTAGTGACAAGCTCTTCGATGATCTGGAACATATACTCTTGTTGGTAAACACCGTTGATACAAACATGCACATCGCCATTATAGTCGACGATGGCCCCCTGAGGGCTGCGATAGGCCCACTCGGGGTGTACCTCATAGATCGGGCGGCGCACCTTGGAGAAATCGGTCCGAGCCAGGAATTTGATATCCGCCGCATGACACGCGTCGATGATCTGAGCCAGGCTGTCGCCTTGCAAAAAAGGGCTTTGGTAGTGAAATGGTAGCTTGGTTGGGTAGCTGGCGATGATCCCCGCTGCATTCACCAGCACCACATTCGCTTTGAACGCTTTTAAGTCCGCCACAAAACGCTCAGCATCGATATCCAGCATGTCGATCTCGCGCATGTTGGTCTGGATCATGCGCCACGGCCTGTCAACCCACCAATCGGACATCGCCACACCTCCAAGAAGAGAATCAGCATTAGGCCAGAGGCCGCAATAGCCGGCCCCTACATGAGAACAACAAGCTCACCCATCGACCCTTTCGGCATCGGCAGGGTCGCGGCGATCAAGATCCCTGGGATCAAGCACAGAGCGCAAGCGCCCTCGCACGAGGATGCTCATATCGGCCCACGACTCGATTGAGAGCTCAATGCACGCTACCGCTGCCGTCGGCATAGCGATAGCTTGGCCCGTGAGACTCTGCAGCATTCCCTCGCAGAGCGGGTTATGGCCAATGATCATCGCTCGGTTCACCTCATCCGGCAAAGCGGCCAGGGTTGCATAGTACGGATCCAGGCCCTCAAAGTACAGCTGGGCGTTGTAGATAACCTCCCCGGTGTAGGCGCTGCCCTCAACGACACGACGAGCGGTGCTCCGAGCTCGCTTGGCCGTGGATGAGGCGATCAGATCGGGCACCAGGTCTCGCCTCTGCAATTCCATCCCTATGCGTACCGCATCGCGCTTGCCTCGCTTTGTCAAGGGTCGGTCATGATCGGCAAGCCCCTCGTCCTTCCAACTCGACTTGGCATGGCGCATCAGCAACAGAACCCGCTCCACGAGCCACCTCCCTCACCCGATCCCCGCGCAGAGCCGGAGGACGGGTGATCTGGGCGCCAGGATCTCCCCTTGAGGTCTCCCTGGCGCCCTTCCTTTACTCACATCGGTCACAAGGACTTGCTTAGAAAATCGAGCAATTCGCTCAAACCCTGGGACACATCGGTTCCCACGTGCACAGCAAGCACGCGACGCTGCTGCTGACGCAACGCGCGCTCATCGCCCAGTGCTTGCGCAAGCTCCAAGACTCCAAAGGTGTAGCGCCGCCCTGGGATCGCCACGTCGTTGGGCTCGTCGTGCCTAATCTGCAGGAACAATCCTGTATCGGGCCCTCCCTTGTGCAATTGGCCCGTACTGTGCAAAAAGCGTGGCCCAAAGCCAAGCGTTACTGCCAAGCCCAAACGCTCACCGATCAAACCTCTTATTTCCTGCAGCGTGGCTTCGTAATCTTCACGACGGTCCACGTAAGCCATGATGGCCACGTAATCCTGCGGCCGAGCTTGTGCCCAGAACGCCCTCACATACTGCGCTGCCGGGACGCTTCCCGGGGCACCTCCAAAAAACGATAAGCGACCCTCGACCACAGAGGGCTCCTCCGCTGGGAGCGCGCCTGTTTGCTCATAGCTCGCCAACACGGTTCGCGCTCGTCTCTTGGCCGCCTCAACGTTGGGCTGGTCAAAGGGGTTGATCCTCATTCTCTGCCCGGCAATAGCCGTGGCCAATTCCCAGCGGAAAAACTCTGCGCCAAGATCATAGATATCTACCCAGGGCATGACGATGACCGGATGCCCCAAAGCCACCAGCTCCGCTACGTGCCGGTCCATCTGCTCATTGTCCGCTCCCGCCAGGCGCAGGTAGGCAAAGAGCCGATCGCGCCCATACCGCGGCGCATCCGGCAGAGGCTCTCCCTCCACCGGTAGGATACCCACGCCGTTCTTCCCTGTACTCTCGGCAACCAACTGCTCCACCCAAGGGCCAAAGGGCGCCAATTGTGGCGAGGTGAGCAGTGTCAGTTTGTCACGTCCCGGGCTTGGGCGCGCCGCCAACTCCCCCATCACTAGACCGAGCATCAATCCAGGATTGTGCACCGCGGGCGCCGCGGCGCGACAAGCGTAGGCCATCGCCTGCGAGCTGTCCAACAATCGGTCAAGATCAAGGCCAATTAGCGCAGCGGGCACCAGGCCGAACAGAGAAAGGGCTGAGTAGCGTCCGCCGATGTCAGGAGGGTTGGTGTAAATCGCCCGAAAGCCATCCCTGTGCGCCAGCTGGGCGAGCGAGGTCCCCGGATCGGTGATCGCTATCAGGTGCTGGCCCGCCTTTTCTGACCCCACCTCCCTGTCGAGGCCCTCCCTAAAGTACGCGTAGAGCGTGTCCGTTTCGATCGTCGAGCCCGATTTGCTGGAGACAACGAATAGGCTACGCGCCAGGGAAGCCCCTTGCTGGATACGGCGGATCTGCGCCGGATCGGTACTATCTAGAACGACGAGATCGGGGTAAGATGGGCCTCGCCCTAGGATCAGGCGCATAACCTCAGGAGCCAGGCTGCTACCGCCCATCCCCAGGAGCACCACTCGCTCGATGCCTGCCGCTCTGACGTCCTCGGCCAGGGCACGTAATCGTGCCACCTGTATGGCCATCTGCTCGGGCAGGTTCAGCCAACCCAGACGGTTCTCGATCTCTGCCTTGGCCAAGTCGCCCTGCTGCCACAAATGGCCATCTCTGGCCCACAGGCGCCGCACAACATGGCTCGCCTCGGCCGCATCACGCGCCGTCGCGATCTGCTGCTCATACTCACCCAGATAGTACAAGGGTTCGGACTCGATACCAGCTAGTCGGTGCAAGATCTGGTCCACTGCTCTCGCCTTTCATTAGCTAAGCTCTTCATCTCTCGACTGATCCCACGAGAGGTCAGCCAGGGCTGAAAACTAGGTGATTGATATTCGTAGACTGCTCTGGTGTGATCCTCTCGCCAAGTGGCCCACCGTCGGCAGCAATTGACACTCGCTCACTGGCGCATATACTGCCGTGTATTGTCTATCCACCGTGCTCTGAATATACAGCAATCACAGTTTGGCGCAAGGGAGCAAGTATGCGGCTTAGAGAACGATTGTGGAATCCCTATGTGATCGTGTTCCTCAGTAATGCTAGTATCATGGTCCTTGAACTCGTGGCCAGCCGTCTCATTGCCCCACAATTGGGCGTTTCGCTTTACACTTGGACTTCGGTCATCGGTGTTATACTGGCGGGCATTTCACTGGGCAACTACATTGGTGGGCGCTTGGCCGACCGTTCGGCTTCCTACTTTCTACTCGGTTTGATCTTTATCTTGGCATCATTGGGTAGCCTGAGCATTCTCTGGCTGATCAATAATGTAGGCGACGTCACCTTGCCCCAGAATGTACCTCTTATGGTCTGGGTAGTGGGTTATATCGCAGCCATCTTTT
>CAYQDH010000315.1:0-6722 GCA_964416075.1 uncultured Anaerolineales bacterium
CCGCAGCGTCGTGCAGGTCTCCCAGGTGGTCCTGAATGGTCACTACCTCGGGGATGATCTTGTTGACCTTGGGAGGCAGGATCTCGCGAAAGAACTCGAGCGCATAGCGCAGCCGTTTGCTATCGATGCGCAGAGCATGTAGCACCTCGATAGGAGCATCCTCGAGCACGGCGTCATAGGCCCGCACGATTTGCCAGTACAGCGAAATAAAGCGAGGCGCCTCATCTGTGGCGGGCCGAGCACCCGGCTCAGCGAAAATGGCAAGATCGCCCAGCATAGCCTGGAACTCGGCTATAAGGCGCTGGTAGGCTCTACTATTCAGGTAGCCGATCATGCGCCGACGGGCCCCCTGGCGTTGGGCCTGCCATAGGCGGAAAAGCGGGTCCAGGCTATGCCGCTGATCGGACGGGACGCCTTCCAGATAGCGGTGCGCCTTGAGCATAGCCACATCCAGATCGCGCACCTCTCCCAACAGATTGGCCAGCCTGCGCAGCCCTTCCATGCTGGCGGTCACATGACTCCCCGTCAGGTGGTGGGCGAAAAGCCGCAGGGCTGAACGCAGGCGCCGGCTGGCCACCCGCATATCATGAAGCTCCTCGGGATCTCGGCCAAGCCGGGTGCCTATCTCGTGTTCCACCATGCGCTCCCAATGGAACGCCAGGATCTTGCGCGCCGCCTGCACCATGGTATCCCGCGGGTGCAGACCCACCTGTTTGCCTTCGGCCTCCGCGGGATGCGCCCGCCCCACGACTCGCCACACAATGGGCCGGTCGAACAGAACGGCCCACAGATCGGCTCTGGCCTGCGCATCTTGGGCATCCTCCTCGGCCCAAGGGCCGCTCAGCGTGATAACCGCGCGATCCCCCAGCACCTCCACAGCATGGATCTCCGTGGTCTGAGTTTCGGAGCTATCCAGGGCGCAGGCCAGCCTGAGCAGGCAGGCGATAATCAGCGCCTCTTGCCTGGCCCGTGGCAAGAGAGGCTTGGGAAAGGCGGCATCCAGACGTGTCGGGGTGATGCGCTTGCGACAAAGAAAGATGGCAGCCGCCAGCATGCGCTGCTCCTCATCGTCGAGCCCCACGATGGGCTGGGAGAGGACCAGATTACGAGCATCACGGGCGTTGGCTACGGCCCCCCCTCCTGCACCGATGTCGTGCAGCGACGCTGCGGCGTGAAGCAGAGACCTCCTGGATTCGGGGAGCTCGTGGATAGCGAGCAAACCACTGTAGAGTAGATCACTGAGGGCTGTCACATGGGCTGATTTGGCCGAATCGATCTGGTAATAGTTACACAGTGCATCGACGGTCATACGCGGCCGGCGCGAGGCGGCGCCCTGATCCGGAGAGCGCCCCATGGAGACCAACTCCAGGCCCCGCTGCAGTTTGGAGCGAGACTCGGGCATGAGGAGATAGGTATCAGTCAGGATGGCGTCGAGGCGGGTCAGGTCATCTTCGGTGCCTTCCGGCAACAGCTCGCATTCCAGCATATGACCCACGTGCTCCAATCCGTCGCCGGCCATGCGCACCACATCCAGCGACAGCTCGGCCACAGAGCGCAGGCCCTCGGTCACCGTAAAGCGGTGGCGGTTCTGCTTGATGACCAGCAAGCGCCGCAGTGAGGAGCCTCCGGTCAGGGAAAGGACCTGGTCACGGATGTCTCCGGCGGGCCAGTTGGTCATGTCCTCGCTCGGTCCGGATACGGCAATCTCGGACTCTAGGCGAGAGACGATGGCACCGCGCACGTTCTTGGGCGCCTTGAGCGTCACAAACCACTGCCCATCCTGTGAGCGCAGGCGACAGGCCCAGCCCTGGTTGAGCAGCGCGCGGCCCTTGGTATCCAAATAGTGATCAACGATCTTGACCCTGCCGTGCGGCTCCAGAGCATAGTCCCCGAGCTGCCGCAGCTTGAGTAGCTTGCTAAACAGGATACGGTCAGGCACGACGTACCTGGACTCGACCTCCGTATTCACGGCATCGCTCCTTTCGCTGGCGAGTTGTCCTAGGAAACAAGCTCCGCCTCAGATGCAGTGTATATCCGTATCATTATAGCCTACTTGAACAATGGGAGCAAGTGACCCTGTTAGTTATGTCATCCTAGCCACTGTCTTGAGTTCTCTTGACACGAGACCCAGCCTCACGTCAGAGATCTAGCATCGAGGCCGACCCTGGGCCAGGGTCGGCCTCGATGCGTACTAGTTCCAGTCGAACGTATCCGCGATTTGCTAAAGCGGCTGTGCGTAGCTAGGCTGGTTGCTGTAACGCGTCATGCCCAGTTGCAGGCACACCGTACCACCCGGCGCCAGCTCGATCTGGAGGTGCTTGTCCTGAACCGCCACGGTCTTTTGCTCATCCGCGGGAGCGAGCAGGTCGACCACGGTAGTGAAAGTGTGCTCTCCAAAGGCGCCCGCCTGCGCCAGGAGGCGGCGCGCTTGCAGGGGATTGGTGTTCACCAGGGTGACCCGTACACTCGTTGCATCCAACGCATCCACCAGAGCGGCCACATCGGCCGGCAGGCCTGGGCGGCGCTGGTCCAGATCAAAGTAACGCAACCGCACGTGCAGCAGCCCTCCATGGTAGATGATCTGTGGGCCGCCACAGGTGAGCTGGACGAGGGCCTCGGTGTGCACAGGGTTGATATCTTGCCAATGGTGCACGTCCCACTCTTCGGGATTGCCGTTGTCCTGGGCCATCTTGTTCATGCGCCGCAGCACCTCAGTCCACTGGGCCTCCAAGAGCTTGATCGGGTAATCGGGATTCTGCCCCGCGATATACTGGTACCAGGGGGCAATGTGAATGTCGTCGCCCTTGCCACGACCAGGATGAACGGTGTTCCACATGCTGAGGCGCTCGGGGAAGCGCTCCAGGCGCTCCCGGTCGGCAGTAGCCTGCGATACGGTCCAAATCTGGATGGGGTACTCGGGGCGCAGCACGCGCCAGTCGCTCCAGCCCTTGTCCATATGCCGGTTGGGCACCAGCAGCCGGTTATCTTCCAGCCGCCCCAACTCGACCATGCGCTCGATCTGACCTCGTGGGATATCCAGGTAACTCATATCGCCGGTCAACAACACCGCGTTCATCGCGGCGATGGTGAGGGGCTGGATGATGCTCATAAAGCCGTGCGGCCAGCGCCAACCGTAGTAGCCGCCCCACCATTTACCACCCATCGTCTCACCGATGGTCCCATTGGGGCCCACATTGTCCGGGCAGATGCCGCCGTTGGCCGCGATGCGCTCCGCCCACGCCTGCAGATAATCCAGTACCCATCGACGATAGCGATCGTCGCCCGTGTACGCGTAAGCGTGCGTGATCAAGCTGGTGGATGTAAGGTTGAGCGGCACATCGCACTTCATCTGGCGCTCGTTCAGAAGCTTGAGGATTTCGCCGTAGGTGCGATCATCGTTCCAATCGGCAATCGGGCCCTGCACGCCGGGGATATCCTCAAAGGGCGCAGGATAGTGGGCCAGCACAGCTCGGTGGGTGGCCCAGTCATCCCAGCTGTTCTCCAGTCGGGGGCCGCGGCTGCCGGTGATGGGCGAACGCATCATCCGCTTTTCCGCATCCCAGTTGGGCGCATCGGGGTCATCTCCCATGTAGAACGCCGCAAAGCGCAGCGTGCGCGCGCGATCGCGCTGGCGGTTGGGATCAGCCAGGCCGAAATAATAAAAGTAGATCGAGCTCTCGCCGTGATGCATCCAGTCATAGTTGGCATCGTACTCTCGATAGACCTGGCCATAGTCGGTGAACTGCCTGGTCACGGCTTCCCACAACCAGCGAGAACGCTCATGCAGGTCGGCGCTGCCTCCGAGGGCGTAGAAGAGGGGCCAGTTGTGATAGCTCTCATAACCATCGTCCGAGCCATCGAACCCGGGCCAGCTCTCGCGCCACACAAAAGTGCCATCCTTGCGCGTGTAGCGCTCCTGGTAGACAGGGGCGGCCTCGTTCATCTTGTCGACGAGCATGCGCTCCCAGAGCGCCCAGGCGGGCGGGGGAGCTGAAACACGACTGCTGATTACCACACGACTCATGATCCCTCCATCGTTCGCATTGTAGATTGCCACGCGGAGCTACCCGGCGCGGCGTGGCTCTCCACAGGGCACCCAGGGAGAGCGCCGCTTAGCCTAGGCCCAAGCACGTACTTTGTCAAACGCTCCCTGGTCTTGCCCAATTGCGCGACAGCAGATTTTGCGGTAAAACGCCCCCATCATACCGAGCTTAGGAGGCCTATGAGCGATCAGCCATCCAGACTATCCTATCGCGAGATGGACCTAGCCATTTTCCGGGGCCAGGACCCCGGTAGGGTCCTGTGGCAACCCCGCCTGGAGTTCTGGTACGCGGTGAACAGGAAACGAGGCACCTTGCCGCCACCTCTGGAACAGGCCAGTATCCTGGAGGTCTACGACTATTGCCATGCTTCCGTGCGCTACTTTGGAAACGGGCTGCGGCAGCGCTATCGCAATGTGCAATTCACGACCAAATGGGAGGATGAGAAGCGGTTGCGTCGCACCTGGGAGACGCCCATGGGCACCCTCACAGACCTGGTGCACCACGATGAGTGGAACCTCTCCTCACACAACACCGAGTACAAGCTCAAGGGTCCCCAGGATTTCGAGATCCTGGAGTATATGCTGCAAGACGAAGAGTGGTATTGGGATCAGGGCGCCTACGAACGGGACTTGGCCACCATCGGCGACCGCGGCTACCCCCAGTTTTTCTTTAGGCGTTCGCCCGTCCAGGGGCTGTTTATCGAGCACATGGGCTTGGAGCCCACGATCTTTATGCTCATGGACCATCCTGAGGTGATCGAGCGCTATGCCGAGTGCTCCGCCGCTGCGGACGAGGCGCTCTATCGCGTGGTCTGCGACTGCCCGGTGGAAATCCTGAATTTCGGCGAGAACATCGACGCCCACATGGATCCCCCACCGATCTGGCTGAAACACATGATACCCTACTATACGCGGCGGACCGAGCAGGTCCATGCGGCGGGCAAACATATCCACATCCATGTCGATGGGGCCATGAAGCCCCTCTTGCCCTATCTTCGCGCCTGCCCCTGGGATGGCATCGAGGCCGCCACGCCCCTGCCCCAGGGGGATGTCACGGTCGAGCAGATCAAGGAGAGCCTGGGCGACCTGGTGCTCCTGGATGGCATCCCGGCGCTCTACTTCTTGCGCTCCTTCCCGGTAGAAGACCTGGTGGCCTGCACCAGGCAGCTGGTGGAGCTCTTTTACCCACGACTCGTGCTGGGCATCTCCGATGAGATTCCTCCGGACGGAGATATCGAGCGCGTGCGCATGGTGGGAGAGCTGGTGCAAGGGCTGGTCTAGACCCACGAGAACGGATGCCTCGGGCGCGTATCTGATTTGCCCGCTCGCACCAGTTGGCCTATAATCTTTCTTTGGTGTTTCAGGCACAGATTGTCATGGATCAGCCAACAGAGGGCGGGCCGAGTCAAGCAGGGAGGGAGCCGATACAGGATGCCAACGTACCAGTACCAGTGTAGAGAGTGTGGCGTCAACTTTGAGCGTTTCCAGCACTTTTCGGAGGAACCCTTGAGGATATGCCCCGAGTGTAGTGGGCCGGTCTTCCGCGTGATCCAGCCGGTCGGCGTCATATTCAAGGGCAAAGGCTTTTATGTAACGGACCACCGCGGCGGTGTATCGCCGGCCACGGCGCCTGTGGTCGACAAGAACGACAAGAACGACAAGGCTGAAAAGAAAGCCGCCGAAGAGAGTAAGCCGGAGGCTAATGCCGACGCCAAACCCAAGGCCGAGGCGAAAACGCCCAAGAAAGAGTCCTCAGAAGCATAAGCTCAGCGCCGCCGGGCAATCCGGCGGCGCTGCCAATATCAGACCAAGAGTGGGCATCGCGCACCTGCGCGGCGCTCACTTTTTTTGTCCCGCGGCTAGAGCTGAAATCCCGGCGCGGCCTCTACCACTTTGTAGCGGAACTCGACGACGAATTCGCGCAAGCGCTCCTGAAGCTTTTTCCATTCATCGCTTTTCAGCGATTTCTCCATGGTCTCCAGGTCGTCCGTCACTCCCGCAGCCAGGACCTGGGGCCCACGTCCCCACACGGCATACCACGCATCCGTAGGCTGGATACCCATGCCCAGGATGGCTTTGGTGAAATCGCGAGTCAGAAACTCCAGGTACTCGCTTTCTTTGCCTTCGCGGATGTTCCAGGTCATGATTAGTTTCACCATGGTTGCCACAGCCCCTTTCCCGTGGTGACTATACTATAGCAGAATGCTGGGTGCACCGCAACTGGCGGAGGAACAGGGTTTGGCATCGCGACTCGACCCTGCTGCTGGTCTGTGCTATGCTTAGGCGGTCGAACAAGGGCACAAGTTCGCAGGGCGGTGGCTTTACGTGCTTCTGAATAGGCAGTCCGGCATAACCTGAGCGAGGGGAAGAGATGAGAGCCGTCGTGCAGAGAGTGACGCGGGGGAGTGTGCAGGTGGAGGGCGAGGCCCTGGGCCAGATCGAGCGTGGACTGGTTATTCTACTGGGGATCAAGACGGGCGATAGCGAGCAGGATGCCCAATGGATGGCGGGCAAGGTGGCCAATCTGCGCATCTTTGAGGACCAAGCAGGCAAGTTCAACCTGTCGCTCTTGGAGGTGGGCGGCGCAGCGCTGGTGGTCTCGCAGTTCACGCTCTACGGCGACGCGCGGCGCGGGCGGCGGCCCAGCTTTACCGACGCGGCGGCGCCGGAGGCAGGCGCG
>CAYQDH010000316.1:0-6711 GCA_964416075.1 uncultured Anaerolineales bacterium
GTCCTGTAGCGCAAGTTTCCAACTTGCGTCTCGTCCTGTAGCGCAAGTTTCCAACCTGCGTCTTGTCCTGTAGCGCAAGTTTCCAACTTGCGTCTCGTCCTGTAGCGCAAGTTTTTAACTTGCGTCGCGCGCTACAGCAACTCTCTATGGCCGGAAAGGCATCTTCTCAAATAGTCTCGCGCCAGAGAAGGCTCCGACTTGGAGCTCGTGCTACCAGATCGAAATTGCAGGAGGTGAAACGATGGGTATCCTGGATAGGTTTTCGCTCGCGGGGCGCAAGGCCTTGGTAACGGGCGGCGGACAGGGCATCGGGCGAGCGTTCGCCCTGGCTCTGGCCGAAGCGGGGGCCGATGTGGCCATCGTGGACATCAATCCCACGACGGCCAAGTCGGTGACGGAAGAGATCGTGGCTCTGGGCCGGCAGGCCTTGGCCCTGGAGGTGGATGTCACGGTACCGGACCAGGTTCAGGGCATGGTGGATGCCATCGTGGCCGCCTGGGGCAAGCTGGATATCGGGGTCAACAACGCGGGGGTGGGCGGCTGGGCCGATGCCGAGGCCATGAGTGAGGCCGATTGGGACCGCGTGATGACCCTCAACCTCAAGGGGGTCTTTCTCTGCGCGCAGGCTGAGGGGCGCGTCATGCTGGCACAGGGGTATGGCAAGATCATCAACACCGCCTCCATGTCGGCCAGCATCGTCAACCGTCCGCAGAACCAGGTGGCCTACAACGCCTCCAAGGCGGGCGTGGTGCACCTCACCCACTCCATGGCCGCCGAATGGGCGGGACGTGGCGTGCGGGTCAATTGCATCAGCCCCGGCTATACGCGCACCCCGCTGGTGGACCAGGTGGGGCACCTGGTGCCCGGCTGGCTCTCGCACATCCCCATGGGGCGCATGGCCGAGACCAGCGACCTGCAGGGGGCGGTGGTCTACTTGGCCAGCGAGGCCTCCGACTATGTGACGGGGCACGATCTGGTGGTCGATGGCGGCTATATGCTATGGTAGAGGGGAGATAACCGATGGGCATCTTGGATAGGTTTTCATTGGCCGGGCGCACGGCGCTGGTGACCGGCGCGGGGCAGGGCATCGGGCGCGCCTCGGCGCTGGCCCTGGCCGAGGCGGGCGCGGATGTGGCCATCATCGATATCAACGGGGCAACCGCACAAGCGGTTGCCAAAGAGATCGAGGCGCTGGGCCGGCGCTCGCTGGTGCTGGAGCTGAACATCGCCGAGCGCGAGCAGGCCGAGCGCATGGTACAGGTCGTGGTCGGCGCCTGGGGCCGGCTGGACATCGCGGTGAACAACGTGGGCGTGCGCGGTTGGTGCGATACGGAGAGCGTGCCGGAGAGCGATTGGGATCGCATCATGGACACCAATGTGAAGGGCACGTTCCTCTGCTGCCAGAGCGAGGCCAAGGTGATGCTCGCCTCGGGCTATGGCAAGATCATCAACATCGCCTCCATGTCGGGCGTGGTGATCAACCGCCCGCAGAAGCAGACGGTCTACAACACCTCCAAGGCGGCCATCATCCACATGACCCACTCCATGGCCGCGGAATGGGCCGCGCGCGGCGTGCGAGTGAATTGCGTCAGCCCCGGCTACACCGTGACGCCGCTCACGGACAGCATCCGCCATTGGCGCGACCAGTGGCTGCCGCTCATCCCCATGGGGCGCATGGCCGAGGTGAGCGATCTGGTGGGGGCGGTGCTCTACCTGGCTTGTGAGGCGTCTGACTATGTGACGGGGCATAACCTGATCATCGATGGGGGCTATACGTTGTGGTAAGTGCGGCAAAGGGCTACGGCCTTCTGCTGAGGCTTATCCTAAGAGGAGCCTTGACAGGGCTCCTGGTGTCCATCGTTGTCAGCCTGGTCCCCACAGTCATTCTTGTCGTTGACTATCTGGCGGATTTGGTCACCTCACGGATAGGTCCGGGGATGGCGAGCACGGCTTGGAACACGACGTGGCGTTTCGCAACCGTGGCCAGTCTTTTCCTTCTGCTAGTCACCGCACTACCTGCCCTCATCGGAGGCGCTGTCAATGCAACCTGCCTGTTTTTCCTGGCGAAACGCCACGCGCTGACTCTTGGCAGAGGGGTACTCGTAGGCGTCGCGGTGGGTTTGCTGGCAGGCGGAGTTGCTATTCGCATGGTATACAGCGATCCCACTTCGTATGTTGGGGTCCTGACGCAGAGGGACTTGCCCTTCGTGTTGGTCACCGAAGGCGTTGCCGCACTCGCAGGAGGTTGGCATGCATGGCGCTTGGCCTCGTACATACGTCGTGATGGATGAGTCGAGAGGGACAGACCGATACCGTTTATTTGTGCGCTTGTTCCCAAGGATGTGCGTGGACCGCGGCGCTCCAGGGCCGCTCATGTCGCGCAAGGCCAAGAGCGGGCCTGGAGCCCCGCGGTCCAAGATCCCTGCCAGTGGTAGGCGGGCTGCGGGACATCCAGGAATCCGCAAGGCCTGCGTGGCCTGTTCCTGGGCCTATGCTCTGCTGGTCCTTCTGTGGTTCATCCTGCACCTCTCGGTGGGAGATGGTTTGTGGTGGCTGGCCCTCGCCAACTCGTTCGCCCCTTTCCTCTTTGTGCCGGCGGCGCTCCAACTCATCATCGGCGCCCTCATCCGAAAACGGCCTGTCTGGGCCAGTACGGTGGCGCCGTTGGCCATTTTCCTGTTCCTCTATGGGGGCCTGTTCCTGCCAGCCAGGCGCCCAGAACTCGAGCCGGGCGCCACGCCCATCACCGTGATGTCGTTCAACATCTGGGGCCTTAGCCGTTCCCAGGGCACGGCCCGCGCCGTGCGGGAGGCGGGCCCGGTGGATCTTGTCGTCCTCCAAGAGCTCTCGCCCCACATGGTCGATGTGCTGAAGGCGGAGCTCGGCAGCGAGTATCCGTACCAGGCTATCGAGATCGGTGGTCGGGCATATGGGTTGGGCGTATTTAGCCGGCATCCCTTGGCCAAGCTGAATGCGGGCCGTCTGGTGGACCCCCTTTCACCCGTGCAGATCCTACGCGTCACGAGAGGTGGAGAGACGTATGTGCTCTACAATGTCCATCTGCAAGCTTCGAACGTGCTAGTGCAAGTGGACACGGGTGGGTCGCTTGCGGATTACACCAGGGCTGGCATCTATGCGCGCGAAGCGCAGGTGCAGCGCCTGGTGGCGGATATCGCCACGCGCACAGAGCCAGTGCTGGTGGCTGGGGATTTCAACTCGACGGACAGGAGCGATGGTTACCAGTTGTTGGCCAGAGAGCTAACGGATGCGCACCGGGCGGTGGGATGGGGTTGGGGACACACCTTCCCTGCCTATGGGGGAAGTTGGCGCGGGTTGCCGATCCCCGCGAGGTTGACGCGTCTGGATATGATCTTCTGCTCGAAGGAGCTCGTGCCCGTGGCATGCAGGGTGGCCTCGGCCCATGGTGAGTCGGACCACCTGCCGGTCGTGGCGCAGCTCGCTTGGGATAGGTGACATTTCCAGGATGCTTGACAGAAAGGCCGGGGTCCCTTACAATACGCGCTATTAGTGCGGGGTGCGGTGGGGGAACTGCACCTGACCGCATTGCATTCGTGTGTTATGGAGCATTCCACGACTTGAGAGGGGGACTATCGATGGTCAAGGGTTTCAATGGCAAGATTCTGCACGTCGATCTGAGCGCGGGCAAGACCTGGGTGGAGCAGCCCAACGACGCTTTCTACCGCCGCTACATGGGCGGGCAAGGCTTTATCGGGCATTACCTGCTCAAAGAAGTGCCCAAGGGGGCGGACCCCTTGGGGCCGGAGAACCTGCTCATCTTTGCGCCGGGCGCCATCACCGGGATCCCGGTGGCCGGGGCCGGCCGCAGCGCGGTGGGTGGCAAGAGCCCGCTGACGGGCCTCTATGGCGAGGCGGACATGGGCGGCTTTTTTGGCGCCGAGTTAAAGCGCGCGGGGTATGATGCCGTGGTGATCAAGGGCCAGGCGGCCAAGCCGGTGTACCTGTGGATCAAGGACGGCGAGGTGGAAATCCGCTCCGCCGAGCATTTGTGGGGCAAGACCACCAACGACACGCAGGAGGCGATCCGCCAAGAATTGGGCGACAAGCGCATCCAGTGCGGGATGATCGGCCCGGGCGGCGAAAAGCTGGCCCGTATCGCTTGTGTGATGGATGGGCTGGTCCACGCCGCGGGGCGCACGGGGATGGGTGCGGTGATGGGCTCCAAAAACCTGAAGGCGGTCGCTGCCCGCGCCACGCAGAACGTGCCCGTGGCCGACGCGGACGGGGTCAAGGAGATGGCCAAGTTCATGCGCGACGTGTGGAAAGAGCGCGCCTATGGCCTGCACGACACGGGCACCGATGGCGGCCTGTCAGACCTCAGCGAGTTCGGCGCCCTGCCCACGCGCAACTTTCAGGATGGGCAGTTCGAGGGCGCGGACAAGATCAACGGGGCCACGATGCGCGACACGATCCTCGTCGACCGCGATGGCTGCTACGCTTGCCCCATCCAGTGCAAGCGCGTGGTCAAGGTGGACGACGCCGATTACAAGGTCGACCCCACCTATGGCGGTCCCGAGTACGAGACCTGCGGCGCTTTCGGCTCCAACTGCGGCGTGGACGACCTGCGCGCCGTCTCCAAGGCCAACGAGATCTGCAATGCCTACAGCCTGGATACCATCGCGACGGGGATGATGGTCTCCTTCGCTATGGAGTGCTACGAGGCCGGGCTGCTCACCAAGGAGGACACCGGCGGATTGGATCTAAAGTTCGGCAACGGCAAGGCCATGGTCCAGCTAGTGCAGATGATCGCGGACCGCCAGGGCCTGGGCGACTTGCTGGCCGAAGGGCCACGGCGCGCTGTGGCCAAGATCGGCCCGGCGGCGCGCGAGTTCTCCGTGGAGACCAAGGGGCAGCCTTATCCCATGCACGAGTGCCGCACGCGACACGGCCAGGCGCTGGGATACGCCGTCTCGCCGACGGGCGCCGACCACGTGCACAACTATTGGGACGGCGGCCAGGAGAAGGAGCCCTTGGGCGAAGACTTGCAGAGCCTGGGGATCTATGAGGCGAGGCCTCAGACGACGCTCGATGCGGCCAAGGTGCGCGCCTATACGGCCGTGACCAATTGGAGCTGGATCCACAACCACCTGGGGGACTGCAACTTTGTCCCCTGGAGCCGTGACGAACTGGTCAAGCTGGTGAGCGTGATCACCGGGTGGCAGACCAGCGTGCACGAGCTGATGAAGGTGGGGGAGCGCGGGGTAACCATGGCCCGGGCGTTCAACATGCGCGAAGGGCTGACGCGCACCGATGATGTGCTGCCGCTGCGTATGCGCTCGCCGCACAAGAGCGGTACGGTCAACGAAAAACCGGTCGATCCCGAAGAGCTGAACGAAGCCGTGACCATGTTCTATGGCATGATGGGTTGGGACAGCGAGACCGGCCGGCCCATGGTGGGCAAGTTGCAGGAACTGGATATCGAGTGGGTTAAAGACGCCATGTGAGCGGCGCTCCATAGGTATCATCCGGGCCGCCGGCCTTGTGTGGGCGGCCCGGGTTCGACGGATTCATCATCGGGCATTCTATCGCATGGTACTCGACAGAGGGAGATATCGATGGTTAAGGGTTTCAGCGGCAAGATTCTGCGGGTGGATCTGAGCACGGGCAAGACGTGGGTTGAGCAGCCGGACGATGCGTTCTACCGCCGCTACATGGGCGGGCAAGGATTCATTGGTTATTACCTGCTCAAAGAAGTGCCCAAGGGAGCGGACCCCTTGGGACCGGAAAACCTGCTTATCTTTGCGCCAGGCGTCGTGTCGGGCCACCCGATCGCCGGGGCGGGGCGCAGCGCCGTGGGCGGCAAATCGCCCATGAGCGGCGGTTATGGCGAGGCCGACATGGGCGGCTATTTCGGCGCCGAATTAAAGCGCGCCGGGTACGATGCCGTGGTCATCCGCGGCGTGGCGGAAAAGCCTGTGTACCTGTGGATCAAGGATGGCGTGGTGGAGATCCGCTCCGCCGAGCATCTGTGGGGCCAAAAGACGGAGCAGACCGAAGAAGCGATCCGCCAGGAACTGGGCGACAAGCGCGTGCAATGCGCCATGATCGGCCCCGGCGGGGAAAAGATGGTCAGCTTCGCCTGCGTGATGGACGGGCTCAAGGACGCCGCGGGGCGCACGGGGCTAGGCGCCGTGATGGGCTCCAAGAACCTGAAGGCGGTGGCCGCTCGCGCCACCAAGCAGCAAGAGGTCGCCGATCCGGAGGCGTTCAAAGGGCTCGCGCGCTATATGGTCGACCACTGGAAGGAGAAGGCCTGGGGGATGCACGACCTGGGCACCGATGGTGGCCTTGAGGGCCTGAGCGAGTTTGGTGCCCTGCCCACACGCAACTTCCAGGACGGCCAGTTCGAGGGAGCGCACAAAATCACGGGTACGACCCTGCGCGATACGATCATGATCGATCGTGATCACTGTTATGCCTGCCCCATCCACTGCAAGCGCGTGGTCAAGGTAGACGATGCGGATTACAAGGTTAGCCCCACCTATGGCGGCCCCGAGTATGAGACGGTGGGCGCGTTCGGCTCCAACTGCGGGATCGACGACCTGCGCGCCATTTCCAAGGCCAATGAGCTGTGCAACGCCTACAGCCTGGACACGATCACGGCGGGGATGATGGTTTCCTTTGCCATGGAGTGCTACGAGAACGGGCTGCTAACCAAGGAAGATACCGACG
>CAYQDH010000317.1:0-3490 GCA_964416075.1 uncultured Anaerolineales bacterium
TCGGATGACAGTCCTGTAGCGCAAGTTTTTCCTAACTTGCGGCCCATGTCATGGGAAGTACCCCACGCGGGGGCGCCATCTGGGAATAAAGAACACGTCCCTTCCCTTTTCCGTGTTTTCATGCCGTGTACTTCACGCCCTGTGTTCCGTGGTGATTGTTCTGGGTAGCGATCCCTTGTCAGACCAGCAATTCTATCTCGCTTTGTGATTGAGTCATGAATTTCAGATCTCGTCCTGTTCATCCAATTCGTTGGCTCCTGCTCTGCCTTGCCTTGGCCGTCCTGGTGGCGTCCCTTCTCAGTGCTGTGCGTCTAGTGCGCATCGCCGGGGCAGCCAGGCGCATCAAAGCAAGCGCGTGGGCTTGGCGCTCCCCTAGCCCGACATCGGGAGGCCCTGCTCTATCATTGCAGTCAGTGCGCTCGTCGCGCCGGGATCTGGAATCGATCGAGCAGGATATACGTGCGCTCCACCGCTTGACAGCCTGGTTCTCCCGCCCTATATCTCGGCTGACCCGCTGGCCCTCGTTACAAGCGTGGGGTCTTTTGCTCGATGGGGGCCTCAGCGCAGCATCGGATGTCACGGCGGCCGCATGGTGGGTGGCCCTGGCCACAGAATCTGCCATCGAAGAGACCGTAAGTGCGCCGGCCACGCATAGCGAGCCACTCGATGCAGCGCTCCGCGCTTTGGGCAGGGAACGCCCACGCCTGATTCGTGCACGCACTGCCCTCTCCAGGGCCAGCCAGGGCTTCGCTGCGCTGCCCGGACGCCGGTGGCTCGGCTCTGGCCGCCACGAGGCGTGGTCCGGCTACCTGGAGCTAGCCTCGCTCGGCTTGGACGGCCTGATCGCCTTGCCCAGGGTAGCGGAGCCGGGGCAACAGCATACCTGGTTGGTGCTCATCCAGAATAGCGACGAGCTGCGCGCCACGGGTGGCTTTATCAGCAGCGTCGCTGAGGTCAAGCTTCAGGGGAGCAAACCCGTTGCTTGGCGCTACATGAACAGCTATGACGTGGAGAGCTATCGCCAGCCACACCCTCCTGCTCCTGAGGCCATGCAGGTACACATGGACGCCGGCGTGCTCTTGTTTCGCGACGCCAACTGGTCGCCGGACTATCCTGCGAGCGCAGAGGTGCTGGCCGCCCTATATCGTGCAGACATGGGCGAGCCCGTCGCCGGCATCGTGGCCATCGACACGACGTTCGTCAAGCTCCTCCTGGCCGCGCTCGGGCCGATCCATGTCCCCCAATATGATGTGACCGTAACCGCCGACAACGTGGTAGAGACGGCCATCGGGTTCTGGAACGAGCCCCTCGACGCGCCCTCCATCACCGAGCGGGCAGAGCGACAACAAGAGTGGATGCAGCACCGCAAGGACTTTGGCGGAGCTCTGGTGCAGGTGGGCTTGGATCGTGTATCCAGCCTCTCGCTGGGCGATGTACTACAACTGGCCCGCACAGCGCAGCAGGCCATCGCAGGCAAGCATCTCCTGGCCTGGGCCGTCGACGACCCTGCCCTACAGGACGACCTGCGTCGGGCCGGACTGGATGGCGGCCTCAAACAACGGCCTGGCGATTATCTGATGGTGGTCGATTCGAATGTTGGCTGGAACAAGGCCGACCGCTACATCGACCGTTCCATCGACTATCACGTGACAGTGGGCTCCGACAGCCTGCGTGCGCGGGTCTCCGTCACCTATCAGAACCTGGCGGATGTGCAGTTGACCGAGTGCACCCATCGCGCGGGGTATGAGGACTCGTACGACGCCCTGGCCAAGCAGTGCTACTGGAACTATGTGCGCGTTCTCGTGCCGCGCGGGAGCGCCCTGCGTGCTGCGCAGGGTGCCGAGGGCGCCATCGACTTGGGGACCGAGGGAGACAAGATGACCATCGGCGCCCTATTGGTGGTGCCGCCAGGCCAGAGCCGTACCCTGGTCCTGGAGTATGATCTTCCTTCTGCCGTCTTGCTCCGCTCCGGTTCCTATGCCTTATTGGTCCAAAAACAGCCCGGCCCGGTGAGCGTTCGGGTCGGGGTGACCGTCGAGTTGACCAGCGGAGCGCTTCATAGCGCGGCGCCCTGGACCTTGGCATCGAACCGCCAAGCCCGTTGCGACCACCAGCTAGAAGCCGACCTGGATCTTGCCCTATCCTGGACATCCGCTGGCCGCTAGAAGCATAGCCTGGAATCTGTGCGTTTCAGGTTACAGGAGGTCCTGGCCCATGCCACCGCAAACTACACCCTACGGCTCCTTCTCTGGCCCGGCTGTCCTGCCCGAGGGTCAGGTCCACGCCCTCACCGGTGGCCTGCACATCGGCGAGCGCCGAATCATCCTTCTCCTGGGCGACCTGGCCTTCCTTTCGCTGGCCCTCGTCGCCGCCATCTCCTTGCGCGATCGCCTGCCCGAAAACCCCGGTGGCCCTTTCGCTCCCTATCAGTACTACTGGTGGCTGACCCTCTGGGTCATCTGGATCCCCGTCGCCGTCGTCCTGCGCGCTTATGACCTCGGCGCCGCCTCTCGCGGGGGGGATAGCGCGGTCCGCGCTGGCACAGTCGCCGGGCTTGTCAGTCTGATCTACCTGGTCATTCCCGTGTTCAGCGCCCCCCTGACCCGGTCGCGCCTCTCCTGGTACTTTTTCGGCGTGTTCTCCATCGTAGCCATCGGCCTGTGGCGCTATCTCTACGCCCGAGTGTTCCACCAGCCTGCCTTCGTGCGCCACGTCATCATCGTTGGCGCCGGGCGCACGGGCCAGGCCATGGCCAAGGCCTTTGACTTTGTCGGCGAGGCGGCAGGCGCCCAATGCTTTGGCCTGCTCGATGATGATCCCGCCCTCCAGGGCCAGGAGATCCACGGCTACTGCGTGCTTGGGCCCAGCACCCAGCTCGAAGAACTGGTGGGCCGTCTACATATCGAGGATATTGTCGTCGCCATCACCAGCGCCGAGCGTATCTCCAAGCCACTCATGCGGGCCCTCGTGCGTTGCCTGGGGCGAGGCCTGGCAGTCATGCCCATGCCCCTATACTATGAGGCCCTTACCGGCGCTATTCCCGTGCAATACATTGGCCAGAGCTTTTTTGCCCTCGCCGGCAACTATGAGATGAACCTCCGTGGCCTGTGGGACTCGGTGCGCCGCGTGATCGACTTGTTGGTTGGCCTTATCGGCCTGGCCTTTCTCGCCCTCATCTTCCCTTTTATCGCTCTCGCCATCTACTTGGATTCCAGGGGACCCATCTTCTACCGCCAGGAACGCGTCGGCCAAGGCGGTCAGCCCTTTATGCTGACCAAGTTTCGCTCCATGGTCCCCAACGCCGAGGCGGGCGGCGCCGTATGGGCCGCCGTGGGAGACCCCCGCATCACCCGCGTGGGAAGCTTTCTGCGCAAGTCCCGCCTGGATGAGCTCCCCCAGTTCTGGAACCTGTTGCGCGGTGAGATGACCCTCATCGGTCCTCGCCCCGAGCGTCCCGAGTTCGTCCATCAACTGGATGACCTCCTCCCCT
>CAYQDH010000317.1:3500-6693 GCA_964416075.1 uncultured Anaerolineales bacterium
GCCGTCCGTCACTCCATCAAACCCGGTATAACCGGTTGGGCGCAGGTCTGCTACGACTATGGCAATAGCGTCGAGGATGCCCTCATGAAGCTGCAATACGATCTCTATTATGTCAAAAATCGCGGCCCCATTCTCGATGCCAACATCGTCCTGCGTACCATCCGTGTCGTCCTGCTCATGCAGGGCACCTGAGGCCCGCAGCGATTCGGGTTAACGGCCTCCCATTCCGCCAACCCGAAAATATGCTCTAGCCCCAACCTTGGGTCGCGAAAAGCCCTTGTGGGCTCTACTGCACCGTCCCCCTTTCGCGCCCTGCCCACCCCCTTAAGGCGTGACCTCGCACGATGCCACCTTCAAGGCCCCCATCTCCAATGATAGTCCATCGTCAGCCCATCCCAGCCCTTGCTCTCTTTCACGCAGCGCTGCCTCCCTCGCACCCATCCTCAAGGCGGGGCGCGCCCCTATACGGCCCGGCGTAACGCGCCCCCCGCGCCCACGTCATATTATTCGAGTTCGTATGACCTGCGCTCACCACCCGGGATGAGTATGGCGCGTGGGCTCCGGCCGCCGCCCCGAACCGATTCCCGGGCCAGCCAAGCTACAGGTCTAACTTGAAAAAACTGTCACATTAGGCTATTGTCATTTTCATCAGGGGTTCACCCTCCTCCCGTAAACTGAGACCGTAGTTGTTCGTTCATTCAGTGGCATCCACACAAACGCCAAGGTGAAATCTACATGGAATCCTTGGCAAAACGTGCGGGTCTCACCTTGGCATTTGTGTAGTCATTCGGTGGAGCAGTCATGGCTCATTGGTACGCCCTTCATACCAAGCCGCGTCAGGAAGAACAGGTAAGAGAGCAGCTGGAGCATCGTGGCCTCGAGGCCTACCTGCCTTCTCTGGCCGTCCAGGCTTCGCGCCCGCGGGCTACAACCAGCCGGCCCAAGCCTTTCTTTCCGCGTTATCTCTTTGCCCGCCTGGACCTGGCTACGGTGCCCCTTTCGTCCATCATCTATATGCCCGGCATGAGCACCGTCGTCAGCTTTGGCGGGGAGCCAGCCACCGTCCCCGACGCCGTGGTCGATTACCTGCGCCAACGCTTGGCTCGCATCGACAGCCCCGGCTTTCTAGAGGGTGCTCCCCTTCGCCAGGGCGACCCACTGCGGGTCACATCTGGGCCGCTGCGCGACCTGTCTGCCATCTTTGACCGTCCCCTGAGCCCCGATGGCCGCGTTCGCGTCCTGGTTAAGCTCATGGGTCGCCTATCTGCCTGCGAGCTGCCCATCGATAGTCTATCCCGCGTTTGAAAGAAATGAAGAACTTACCGCCAAGACGCCAAGAACGCAAAGAAAAGAACTAGGCCGAAAACACCGCTGTTCTCTTGCCTCTCCCTCTTGGCACCGTTTGTGCCTTTGCGGTTCCGTTTCCCAAAGGTGTTCCACCCGCAGCGCCGGACCACTCGCTTCGTCGAGGGTTCCCTGACTGCAAGCCCGAACACCATCATAGCCTCCCCTCGTTCCGCCGCCCCACATGGCACCGGAACGGCGGAGCGTGCCCAGGTTCGTACACCCAACCATCAACAACCGCGCGCCATGAGCTATCATAAGCGTACCGACAACCAACAACCGCCCACCCTTCCCTGTTAACTGCTCACCGCTAACTGTTCACTGCTAACTGCTAACTGTTAACTGCTCACTGTTCACTGTTCACTGTTCACTGCTAACTGTTCACTGCTTACTGCCAACTGACAATGACCCAACAACCATCCCTAGACCTCGGTCTCACGCCAGGCGAGCTAGCCTTTCTGCAGCAGGGCTACCACAACAACTGGCAAAAATATCTGGCCACGCTCAACGGCCACGCCGCCTCCGTCGCGGCCTGGGACCTTTGCGTCCTAACCGCCAGCAACGCGCGCCAGGCCGCCGCCTACCAGGCGCAGATTGAGGCGCGCCGCAGCGCCGGCTTGCTCCCCTCGCACACGCGCTTTCTCGTCATGCCCGACCCCGAAGGCCTGCGGCCTGGTAGCGGCGGCGCTACCCTGCGCGTGCTCGCCGAGCTCCATCGCCAGCATCCCGCTAGCCCCACGCACGGCGAGCCTCCCGCCTCCCTGTACGGCGGGCATCCTGCCCGCCCGCACGGCGAGGCTCATGCCGTCGCTTCGACGGCCGCTTGCCATCCCTCGGACCGCCGCACCCTGATTATTCATTCCGGCGGCGACAGCCGGCGCTTGCCCCATTGCTCAGCCATCGGCAAGCTCTTCGCCCGAGTGCCCCACGAGCTCCCCGACGGCCGCCCCTCCTCCCTTTTCGACGAGTTCCTGGTCTCCCTGAGCGGCCTGCCCGGTCAGATCCCCCCTGGAGTCCTGGTAGCCTCGGGTGACGTGCTTCTGCTCTTCGACCATCTGCAGTTGGCCCTGTCCCGCCCCGGGATTAGCGGCGTGGCCATGGCCGCCCCTGCCCACACTGGCGCTCATCACGGCGTCTATGTCTCCGCGCCCGGCACTCACCGCGTCCGCGCCTTCCTGCACAAACCTTCCCTGGACCAGATGCGTGCTGGAGGCGCACTGGATACCCAGGACCGCGTGGCCATCGATACCGGCCTCGTATGGCTCGACCGCGTCGCCCTCGAGCGCATCCTACCCTTGTGTGATGCCTTGGCCCCAGCCCTGGCAGCGGGCATGACCCTCAACCTCTACGGCGACCTGCTGGCCCCCCTGGCCGAACAGGCCATCGAATCCAGCTACCTCGCCGACCAGAGCGATGGCCCCACCAGTCTGTCAGGCGCTGCCACGTCCGCCCTGCGTGCAGCCCGGCACCAGATCTGGGATACCCTTCGCGGCCTGCCCTTTAGCGTGGAGCACCTGCATCCCGCCGCCTTTATCCACTTCGGCACCACGCTCGAGTATTTACAGTTCCTGCAGCAGGGGGTCTCGCTGCTAGGCCCCTGCGGCTGGGATGCATGCGCCGCCAGCTGGGTCCCCGCGTCGCCACGAGCCAATGGCCCATCCGGCAGCCCCGCCCCGGGTGATAACTCGCCTTGCCGCTGCGTGGCCGTCAATGCCTCCCTGAGCCCGCCCGCGCCGCAGGACCGCCCTGTATCGCAAGTTTCCCAACTTGCGTCCCCGCCAACGAGCAGCCCGTCCGCGCCGCAGGACCGCCCTGTATCGCAAGTTTCCCAACTTGCGTCCCCGCCAAC
>CAYQDH010000318.1:0-6634 GCA_964416075.1 uncultured Anaerolineales bacterium
AATCCCCCGCTCACATGAGAGAGGATCATGGGTAGGCGGGGATGGGCCTGGCAGATCTGGCGCAACCCGTCGATGGCCGCATCGCTGGGGGTGCCCTGCGTACTGGCCTCGGTCAACACACGCGTATCGGCGAAATCAAGCAGGCAGGGCACTGCGTGCTCCTCCAGGGCAGCACAGAGGTCATCCCACAGCCACAGAAAGGGTGGCGCCACAGCCATCATCAGGCGTGCCACGCGAACCCCTGCGGCCAGCATCTCTTCCACCATCGCGCTTGCGGCCTTTGGGTCGGCGCTGGGCGGGGGCTCTAGAACCCACACCGGGTGCAAGCGCTCCATCCCAGCGATCCACTGCAACAGTCGCCGGTTGCCGCGGGCGCGGGGATAGGCCACCCGCGCCTCGTTGTGATGCACCAATGCGTCGGCGATGTCGTGCTTGTCCATCACCGCCAGGATGTTGTCCGCGGTGAGAGAGGGCGCGTCGGCAGCCATCCGGCCCAGTGTCACGCAGGTATCCAGCAGACGCAGATCGCGGATGGCCGGCGCAAGGGGAGTGGCGTGCATGGTGATATCCTCCCGCCCTAGGATTGGCTCAGGTCGTGGTAGGCGAACTCGCGCGGCCCAGCGTGAGAGAGCTTGAAGGGAAAGCGATCGCGCAGGTTCTCCATGGTCATCCACATGCCATGCTCATCCAGGTGTTCCCAGCCGCGCTGGTCAAAGGCGGCGATGACCTCGATGGGCTCCAGCGACCCCTGCTCCTTGATCACTTGCAGCACCTTTTGCTCCCTGTCGCTGTAGGTGAGGGGCTGCACTTGGCCGCTCTCCGCCAGCTGGATAGCCTGGCGCAGCGCCTGGGCGACCTGGGCCGCTCGCTCGAGAGAGATCATGTTGTTGGTGTGCACGATCCGAGGGATGACATCCTCGGCGACCGGACACAGCCCGGCTTTCCAATCCACCGTGCCGCCATAGAGGTGGCAGTTATAGGGGCAACCCTTGTTGCCATAGGCATTTGGATTGCGCAGCACGGCGTACATATAGGCGGGCACCTGCAAGAACCCGGTGCCAAAGGGGGTTCCGGCCTGGCGCAGCGCCGCCTTGAAAACACCATAGTCGATCCCCTGGCGCTCTCCGTAAAAGAGGCAGCTCCAGTGATAGGGCGCCACCACGTTGCCCGGCAAGGCCACTCGCTGGTCGAGCCAGGCGCAATCGGCTATAGCGTCATCCAGCAGCTTTTTGCCCTCGCGGTAGATCTCCAGGTAGCCGGGCACCTTCTTGATCTGCGCCACACCTACAGCGGCCTGGAATTCGGTCATGCGGTAGTTGGAGGAAAGCACCTCCGGGCTCTCGCCAAAGATGATGCGTTTGTTGATCTCGGCGGCCAACCGGTCATCGTCGGTGATGGCCATGCCACCCTCGCCCGTAGCCAACTGCTTGCCCATGTTAAAGGAAAAGCTGCCGATCTGCCCCCAGGTACCCAGGTTGCGGCCCCGGTAATCGGACAGCACGGCGTGGGCGCTATCCTCCAGCAAGTAAATGCCGTGCCGGTCGGCGATCTGGCGGAGCCGGTCCACCTCAGCGGCAAAGCCCCACAAGTGGGTGACCCAGATCGCTTTGGTGCGTGGCGTGATCTGCGCCTCTACCGCATCGGGATCCAGCAAAAAGTTGTCCCGGCGCACATCGGCCCACACGGGAACCACATTGTTGTGCAGGCAGGCGATGGCATGGAATTGCACCACCGGGTCGCAGATGATCTCGTCCCCCGCACCCGCTCCGATGGCCCCCGGGATGGCCTGCATCAGCAGCATGGCCGTGGCCCCGGCGATGGCGTGTTTGGCGCCCAGCATACGCGCGAAATCAGAGCGAAACTGGTCCATAAAGCCGCCACGCTTGTCGCAGAACACACCACTCTCGATGACCTTGGTCAGGTTTTCGATCTCTTCTTGCCCGTATCTGGGCAAGCCAAAAGTGGCCATGGTGTCTGTCTCCTTGTTTACTGGATATACCCTAAAGGCCTAATGACGTCGATTGCCCTGTAGTATGGTCGAGCCTGCGTGGGTGTCAACTGCATGATTGGACAGGACACTGAATCGATGGACCATATCGTTCAAGAGCACTATAATAGGACCCATTGTGATACCAAGGTGCTGTCGAGTATCGCAGCGATCACGCAGAGAGAGGCACGTATGACAAGTCTGCTACATAAGCTGGCGCAGGCCGCACTGGCCCTTCCCTTTGGGGCGTCGACCGATCCTCACGGCCCACACCTTCCTGGCGCATCAGAACCAACGCGGGCATCCGGGCCATACGATATGCAGGCGGGGCCGGTTCGCGGCCAGGTCAAGATCACGGCCATCAAGGCGATGCAGCCCAAGCAGGGCGTTACGCTGGTCAAGGTAGAGACCGATGCCGGCGTCGCCGGTTACGGCCCCTGTGGGGGGAGCGGGCCTTTCGCGCGGGCCGTCATTGCCACGCTGGAGGGGCCTCGCCTACCGCATCTGAGCCTCATCGGGAAAGATCCTCTAGCAATCCGCACCCACTTTCACAACATGTTCTATGCCTATCCACAGCGCGGGAGGCAGATGCGCGTCCTAAGCGGCATCGACATCGCCCTGTGGGACTTGGCGGGCAAGATCCTGGGGCTGCCAGTGTGCAAGCTGCTGGGCGGAAACTTTCGAGAGGAGATCCCACTCTATTCCCACTGTCCGGGGGGAGACTTTTTCAGCCGTGAGGCCTGGCGGGAGCGGGCGCAGGAGCTCAAGGGAGACCCACACGGTTTCAAGGCGTTCAAGATCGATATACACCATCCCCTGGGGGTGCACATGCAACAGTACATCCCCAGTATCGGCCCCCAGGAAGCACGCAAGATCAACCAGGCTTACACGCTGGCCCGCGAGGCGTTGGGACACGAGATCGACATCATCGTCCATTGTCACAATGAATTGGACCTGCCCAGCGCCATCAAGGTGGCTGAGGCGGTGGAGCCGATCAAGCCGCTGTTCTTCGAGGATCCCCTGGCGCCCGCGTACTCGGATTCCTGGCTGGCGCTTCGCCGTACGACACGCATCCCCATCATGACGGGGGAGAACATCGAGCTGGCCGACGCCGCGCTGCCCTTTCTGCAGAACCAGGCGGTAGATTGCCTGCAGCCCGACCTCATCAACTCGGGCGGGATCACGGGAGCGCGCATCATCGCGGATCTGGCGGCGCTGTATCGTATTCCGGTTTGCTTGCACAATGTCAGCGGGCTGGCGCTGAACATGGCCTCGCAACAGTGGACAGCGGCCACGTTCAATGCACCGATGATGGAATGCCGCCGCGATGCCACCATCGCGCCGGAGGCGGCCAGCAACGCGCCCGTGATCCGCGACGGGCGCATGGTCGTCTCCACGCTGCCCGGCCTGGGCCTGGATTTGGACCAGGACTACATGAAAGCCAACCGGGCGGATGGCGAGCCCTGGTGGGGATAAGCGACACGGGCGGCAGTCCATAGGTCCGGCTGTTGAGCCGTAGAGAAGGATCATGATGAGAAGCACGGATAAACCAAGCAAACGTGTCTCGGCTATTCAGGTCGACTTGACAGCGCTGAGCATCTTCCTGGCCACGCAGGCCGACATCGTGGCCGCCTATCTATTCGGTTCGCTGGCAGAAGGGCGGGCACACCCTCACTCGGACGTCGATGTGGCCATCCTCTTGGCCGGCGCCCCGGACGCGCTCGCCGCGGGCAAGCGGCAACTGCAGCTGCTGGGTGATCTGCAGCCGTTTGCAGCGCCCCGAACGCTGGATGTTGTTATCCTGAACATGGCGTCCCCGCTGCTAGCGCATCAGGTGTTGCGACAGGGCAGGCTGATCTACGAGGGAGACCGGGAAGCGCGCGTCGAGTTCGAGGTGCGCGCAGGCCAAGTGTACGCTGACCTCAGGCCAATGTATGAGTTCCATAATCGGGACCTGCTACGGAAGATCAAGGAGGCCGGACTTGGAGCGCAGACGTCGTCATCCTCAACCGCCTGCAACTGCTCGATGAGTACATCTGCTGGTCCACGACTATGCGCGAATCGACGATGGCAGAGTGTACGCTA
This sequence comes from uncultured Anaerolineales bacterium, assembly GCA_964416075.1. GTDB lineage: Bacteria > Chloroflexota > Anaerolineae > UBA1429 > UBA1429 > CAYQDH01. Next base: position 4,073 of record CAYQDH010000318.1, read on the forward strand.
TTCTCAAGGACCATCTTGGCGATTTCGATGCCTTTGCAGCACAGTTGGTGACCTATCTTCAAGGCATGGGTTAACCAAGACACTATTCTCGTTCAAGAAAGGCAAGCTATGGACCAGATTGCTGTTGTTACTGGCGCCGACCGCGGGTTGGGGTTGGCGCTCACCGATCGTCTGTTGTCACAGGGTTGGCGCGTCTACGGTGGCCAATACATGCCCGATTGGCCCGAGCTGGGCCAGCTGGCCTCGCGCCACCCAAACCACCTGACGATCGTGCCGCTAGATGTCGCCTCGGCGGATTCGGCGCACGCGGCGGCGCAGGTGGTGGCTGAATCGGCGGATCATGTCGATCTGCTGATCAACAATGCCGGGGTGTCATCGCGGACGAGTGCGAGAGACATCCGGGAGGCCCAGGACTATGGCGAGATGCATCGCATGTACGACGTGAACGCCTTGGGGCCCCTGCGGGTCGTGGAGGCGTTTATGCCACTGCTCGACCGCGGTGCGATGAAGAGGCTCTGCTTTGTTTCGTCGGAGGCGGGGAGCATCAACAACGCTCAGCGCACGTCCTGGTTCGGCTATTGCTCTTCCAAGGCATCCCTGAACATGATTGTCAAGCTCCTGTTCAATCATCTACGCCCCGAGGGCTATAGCTTTCGCGTGTACCATCCCGGCTGGATGCGCACCTACATGAGTGGCGCCAAGAACCCCCAAGCCGACATGGAGCCCGAAGAGGCCGCTATGCCCGCGCTGGCCTACTTTCTCGGCGACCTTGCCGACGAAGGTCGCCTGGTGCTGCGCGATTGGCGCGGCCGGGAATGGCCTTGGTGAGCAGATCGTCCCCCATGGTGAGAAGACCATTCACCATGGGGAAAAGAACCCTCACCAGCGTGAGAGGAGGAGTCATGCGCCTGGTATTCTCGCCACCCGTAGCAGATGACTGGGTTGAGCAAATCGCCACTCTGGCGCCCGACTTAAAGGTCGTCAATGCCGCCACAGTAGAGAAAGCCTTGCGCGCCATCGGCGACGCCGATGCTTTCTGCGGCTATATCACGCCCGAGTTGCTGGCGGCCGCTAGAAAGCTGCGTTGGATCCAGGCGCCACGCATCGGCCTGGAGCACTATATGTTCCCCGCGTTGGAGCAGAGCGATGTGCTGCTGACGAACACGCGGGGCATGTTGGCCGATCTGGTGGCCGACCACGCCATGGCTCTCGTCCTGGCCCTGGCGCGTGACCTGCCCACCTATATGCGACAGCAGTGGTCGCAGCATTGGGAAACCCACGTGCCCCTGATCGACCTCCCGGGGGCCACGATGGGCATCATCGGCCTGGGCGCCATTGGCGTGGAGGTGGCCAAGCGCGCGGCCTCCTTTGGCATGCGCGTCGTCGCCGTCGATCCTCGGCGCACGGATAGGCCGCCGGAAGTCGCCGAGATCTATAGGCCAGATCGCTTGCTCGAGCTGCTCTCCCAGGCCGACGTGGTGGTGATTTGCGCGCCGCATACGCGCGACACGGAAAAGATGATCCGCGCCGAGCAGCTGCGCCGGATGAAAAAGACGGCTTACCTGGTCAACGTGGGTCGGGGGCCCATCGTGGACCTGGCCGATCTGGCGGAGGCGTTACGTGCGGGGACCATCGCCGGGGCGGGCCTGGATGTGACGGATCCCGAGCCTTTGCCCGCCGAACACCCCCTGTGGAGCCTGCCAAACGCACTCATCACCCCACACGCGGCCAGCGAATGCCCCAATGACAAGATGGAAGTGCGCAAGCGGCAGATGATCATGGAAAACATTCGCCGCTTTGCCGTGGGCGAGCAGTTACTCAACGTCGTCGATAAAGCAGCGTGGTACTAGAATCTATCAAATTGCAGGGGGGATGAACGTGAAGATCACCAATATCGAGGCATATCCGGTTACTGAAGATCGTGCTAGTGGCCTGTTCGTCGTGGTGGATACCGACGAGGGGATATGGGGCGTGGGCGAATCGGGACTGGGGGGCCGTATGCAAGCGGTCGTGGGCGCCATCGAGAATCTGAAACCCGTGCTCATCGGCCAGGACCCTTTTCGCATCGGGCACCTCTGGCAGATGATGTTCCGCACGGGCTTTTTCCCGGCCAAGATGATCATCTCGTCGGCCGCCTCGGCCATCGACATCGCCCTGTGGGACCTCAAGGGTAAGGCGTTAGGCCTGCCTGTTTATGAGCTGCTGGGCGGGCGCCAGCGCGACAAGGTGGTGTGCTATCCGCACAACGGCGGGGGTCACTCGCAAGAGGTCAGCGCACTGGTCGAGTCATGCCTGGAAACCAAGGCAGCGGGATGGAAATTCGTGCGCTTTGGCACCTCGCAGGCTGAGGAGATCTTTGAGCCACGTCAGGTGGTGCGCGCCGACCTCAAACGGATGCAAGCTGTTCGCGAGGCGGTGGGCGAGGAGATCGAGATCTGCTTCGATTGCCATACCCGCCTGGATCTGCCCGAGGCCGTCTGGTTCTGTCGCGAGGTGGAGCCCTTGCACCCCTTCTTGTAGAGGACCCCTTGCGTTCTGAAAACCCCGACTCGTTCAAGACCT
>CAYQDH010000319.1:0-467 GCA_964416075.1 uncultured Anaerolineales bacterium
AGGTGATCGGGATTGACCTCGGGGATGAGCAAGGGCACGTCGGGATCCATGCGGTGGGAGCTGGCGTTGCTCAGCACGCCATAGCCCGCCGCCGCCATCTGCTCCTCCACCTCGAAGGCCGTCTCAGCGGGCAGCGCCGAGAAGACGAGCTCGCAATCCAGCCCTGGCGCGCAGGGCTGCACCACCATCTCTCGCACAGCCTCGGGCATATCGGCAGAGACCCGCCAGGTGCAGGCCTTGCGGTAGGGCACGCCCATGGAGCGCTCCGAAGCCGCTAACGCGGTGATCTCGAACCAGGGATTCGTGCTCAAGAGGTGGACAAAGCGTTGCCCCACGGCGCCCGTAGCGCCCAAGACACCCACCCGAATCGGTCTCATAGTGATCGTGCTCCTTCCCGCAACACTACGTCATCTCAAGCATACATTACGTCATTCCGAGTGCAGCGAGGAATCTCTCCTCACGCCAAC
>CAYQDH010000319.1:567-6629 GCA_964416075.1 uncultured Anaerolineales bacterium
GGAGACCCTTCGGCCACAACCCGGCCTCAGGGTGACACGTACCCGTCATTCCGAGTGCAGCGAGGAATCTCTCCTCACGCCAACGGAGACCCTTCGGCCACAACCCGGCCTCAGGGTGACACGTACCCGTCATTCCGAGCGCAGCGAGGAATCTCTCCTCACGCCAACGGAGACCCTTCGGCCAAGACCCGGCCTCAGGGTGACAGCATTAGCCTCGCTCGAGCTGGAACTGCTCGTGGATGGCGCGCACCCCGACGTCTACATCTCCGTTGCCCACTACAAGCGACAGGTTGTACTCGGACGATCCTTGAGCGATGGAGATGATGCTGATCTCGTTCTTGGCCAGGGCGCCGAACACGCGCGCGGCGATCCCCGGATGCCCTCGCATCCCCGCGCCCACCACGGCGATGATGGAGACGTTACTCTGGCTGCCCACGTGGTCCACATCCCCGTGCATGATCTCTAGCTCGAACTCGCGCTCGACCGCCTTGACCACGGCCGGCGTATCGACGGAGCGCACGAGAAAGCAGATATTTTGCTCCGACGACGATTGAGTGATCATCAAGATGCTCGCGCCGCTGCGGGCCACCGCCGTAAAGACGCGACCCGCCACCCCCGGCACCCCCTGCATGCCCCGGCCTTCCACGGTGACCAGCGACAGGTCGCGAATAGCCGTGATCCCCTTGACCAAGGGCTCCGTCGAGACCTCTTTGCGTACCAGGGTGCCCGGATGATCCACGTTGAATGTGTTCAGCACGCGCACCGGGATACCCAGCTCCGCAACCGGTTGGATCGTCTTGGGATGGAGCACCTTGGCCCCAAAGAAAGACAGCTCGGCCACCTCGCTGTAGGAGATGGTAACCAGGGTGCGGGCATCGGGCACGATGCGCGGATCGGCGGTCATCACGCCATCCACGTCGGTCCAGATCCACACCTCATCCGCGGGGAGGCAGCGGCCCAGGATGGTAGCCGTGTAATCGCTGCCGCCGCGCCCCAACGTGGTGGGAATCCCCGCGCGTGTCGCGCAGATGAACCCCGTCACCACAGGCACCACGCCCGCGCTGATGAGGGGCAGGAGGCGCGCCCGCGTGCGCTGCGTCGATTCGTCAAATAGTGGCGTCGCATTGCCAAAGGTGTCATCGGTGATCAGCAGCTCAGTGGCCTCCACCGCCTCAGCGGCCAGCCCCTGGCTGCGCATCGCGGCGGCCGTGATGCGCGCAGAGATGCGCTCCCCCAACCCGGACACGGCATCGAGCCCACGAGGCGTCAGCTCGCCCAAGGTATAGATGCTCTGGCAGAGATTCTCGAACCAGGTGAGCAACGTTGTCAACTGGCCGCGCACCACCTGCGCGCCTTCGGCATCGGTCACACATTCAGCGATGGCCAGCTCGTGCTTTTGTTGGAGCTCGCTCCGAATGGCGCGAAAGGTGTCGGCATCTCCCGAGGCCGCTGTCGTGGCCGCACGCACCAGGTTATTGGTCACGCCACTCATGGCCGAGACGACCACCACCGGTGGCATGCCCACGCGGTCGCTCACCTGCTTGGCGATGCGCCCAACCTTGGCGATGCGCTCGCCTGTGCCAACGGATGTGCCCCCGAATTTCATGACAATCATATTATGTACTCCAGAGAGTTGCAGCGGTTGCCCCAGCACGTCGTCGATGCGGCGACCGCTGTGGATTTTCGGACACGAATAAGGGACGGAACTCGGACAAAACAATACAAAGGGTGACCAGCGCTGGTGGAGAACATCTTTGGGGTGGGGCGACATCGCCACTTAAACGATGCAGGAATTATACAGGAGATCGCCCAAGGCGCAATTTCGGCGGGCAGGTCAGGTGGCAATCTACGCGTGCGCATACCGCCGGCAGCGCTTAGTTCTACAGGCGGGCTTCCGCCATCGGCGTGGGTGCATCACGCGTCGGTGTGGGTTCCGCCTCCGACGCCACATGCTGGCTCAGCAGCAGGGGCAGGAACAGCAGAATTGGCGGTTCGTCGCACAACGCTGCCGTGGCCGCCGCCGCATCGATCCGCCCGCTCCCGGTGTAGGGGTCCAGGCCCGTGTCCGCGATATCCACGGCCGTGCACATCAGCTGCTCCGCCACACGTCCTGGCCCCAGCGCGGGCCAGAGCGACCACACCAACGAGGCCACGCCCGAGACGTGTGCGGCGGCCATAGAGGTTCCGGAGCGCGTCGCATAGCCGTCGAGCCAGGGCCATGTGCTATAGATCCCGCTCCCCGGCGCCGTTACGTCGACCTCGGGACCATAGTTGGAAAAGGGGGCGCGCCCATCGGCGCTGTCACTAGCGGCCACCGCCAGCGCATGGGGACATGTGGCGGGGCAAAACACGGCGCCTCCCGAGTTGCCCGTGGCGGCCACAACCAGCGATCCCTGATCATGGGCGTACTGGATTGCCGCGCACAAGGCAGAGGAGGGCTCGTCGTCGCCAAGGCTCAGGTTGATGACGCGGGCGCCGCTATCGGCGGCATAGGTGACGCCAGCCGCCACATCCGAATACCAGCCCGTGCCATACTGATCCAGAACCTTCACCGCCATGATCCTGGCACCCCAGGAGACGCCGGCGATGCCGATCCCGTTGTTGGTGGTTGCCGCCGCGGTCCCCGCCACGTGGGTGCCATGCCCGTGATCATCGACGATGTTAGCGTCCTCAGCGGGCGTGTAGGCGCCGCCGCTGTAATAGTGGTAAAAGCGCCAGCCGTGGACATCGTCCACCTTGCCATTTTCATCGTCGTCCAGCCCATTCCCAGAGATCTCCCCTGCGTTGGTCCAAAGCTTGTCCGCCAGATCAGGATGGCTGAGAGCCAGACCGGTATCAACGACGGCAATCACCACATCGGGCGAGCCGGCGCCCGACTGCCACGCTTCCGCCATGCGCAGCGTCCTCAGGCTCCACTGGCTGGGCCAAGCCGGATCGTTGGGAATGATAGGTCCCCCTCCACCCGCCGAGCCTTTCAGAGTAGATGGGTCCGGAAGTCGTCCCGCGATGGTTACGCGATGGTCCAACTCGGCAAAGGCCACACGTGGGTCAGAGCGCAGGTAGGCCAACCAGGCCTCCTCCAAGCCGGGCTCCACCTGCACGACCTGCACGCCGATGCCCGAGATGGCCCGAAGCATGCGCGCGCGTCCCGGAGCGCCTTTCGCTCCGCCCCCCGCCAAAAGGTCGGTCGCTTGATCCAGCTCGCTCCCATCTCGCCAGCCCACCAGCACGATCCCCGGGGCATGACCCAGCTCGTTGGCAGAAAGATCGGCCACCCTGGGGGCAGGGGCCGCCAGGGATGATAGAGCCCGTGGTTGCATCATCAGCAAGGTTAGCACAAGCGCTATGGCGATCCGACAGCTGGCCATAAAAAGCTCACCTCAGCAGAATGAACGAGCCATCGGTGAGGCCGATGGCTCGCTCTTTAGCGGTCAAGAACGTGAACGGATGTGTAAGCCCGTTCACACCGCGGCCCAGGATGTGGGTCCTACCTGGCCGCGTTGCGGATCAGGGGTACCCGAAGGCCATAAGGCTGGGAGGAGATGCGGACCACAGCCCACGTATGATCGGCAGCCTCCTCGATCAGTTGCACGCGCCAGCCATAGTTGGCACTAGAGTCGCCCGGGTCGCCCGTCCCGCCGTCGAAGCCCAGGCCCGTCGCAAGCCTGTATGCCGACATCAGGCCGGCATTGGGCCCGGAGAGGATGGGTGTGGCACCAAAGCGGAACGGCATGCTGCCCTCGTAGCCAGGGGCCTTGATGCCATAGAACGACTTGCCCGGCAAAGCCACACTGGCGTCCCACTGCTTGGTGACCCAGCCCATGGCCACAGACGGGTCGTACCCCGGTCCGCGGCTGACGTACTCGGCGCCAGGGTAATAGCCCTTGGCGTCGTCAAAGACCCTCACTGCCGGGCGCCCAGCGAACGGCACAGCGTCCGAGATGACGTAAGGCTCTTTGACCGTAAAGCCCACCGTAGGCTGCAGGGTGAATGGGGCATCGCGCATCTGCATACGCGAGGTCACGTTCCCCGCTTCGTTCTGGTAGCCAAAGCCCTCCAGGTAGGGGTCGCGGTACGGCTCGGGGTGAGAATCCACCACCAGCATACGCCCCTTGGGGCCAAAGCCAAAGTAGTCGAACAGGTAGTTAAAGATCTCGGCATCGGTGTAATAGTTGTTGTTATACCACACCAGCAGGCCGGTGTTGGCCGGCCCAAAGCGCCAGCGGCTATCGCCCAGGGCGCTGTCGTAGCCACCGTTGTCGTTGACGTTGCGCCATTGCAAGTAGTAGTTGTGGCTGAAGGTCTGGGTGCCGTTGTTGCGCTCCCAGCCATCCGCATACGTCCAATTGACATCGCCGCTCTCCGCGTCATCGGAGAATAGCACGGCGCCGCCAGGGTCTTGAACCACCACGTTATCGATGAACGGCCCGGAATAAGTGGTGCCCCAGTCGGTCATATACCAGAAGCGCAACAGGACGCTCTGGCCTCGGAACGCATTGAGACTGAGCACCTGCTGCTCATAGTCGGGGAAGCTCGCGTTGTACCCGGAAAAGCCACCGATGCCCGCCGCACAGAGATCCTCGGGGAAGCCGTACAACGCACCGATCCAACTGGGATCATGCTCGCAGATGGTGTTGGCGTTGATCAGTGTCTTCCAGGTCGCCCCACCATCGATGGAACCCTGTACCCACAAAAAGTCCCATTCCTCCTCGATATCGTAGGCCATATCGAAGACGAGTGTAGAGCCCGCGCCGCCGGGGATAGCGATGGGAGCCTTGGCGGTCATCATCGAGTTCATCAGGTTGTTCTTGGCGCCCCACCACTGGTAGTCATCGATGGGCTGGACCGGCACGGGCACCACGCCTGTGGGCAACTGGATCTTGACGCCCCGGTACATCCCTTCCTCATCCGGGTACCTGCTGGTCTGCCCGATCTTGACGGTATAGACCTGGTGGGGGTCCGTGATCACCTTGGGCTCCAGCCAGCCCCAGTTATCCAGGTGCCAGGGGTCCCAGGAAGGCGGCTCGAACCCGATGGGGTAGCCGGTCCAATCATCGGCCTGGATCGTCCAAAAGCCAGCCGAGGTCTCACCATTGCCATAGGCGTACAAGTCGTCGGCGCCCAGGTTGTGGCCATACTCGTGGGCAAACACCCCGATGCCGCCGTTTTCCGGCATGATGATGTAAGGCCCAGCGGAGATCGTGGGCGATACCTTGTAGGCCGGGGTTACAGCCGAGGAATGCGACCAGATGGCCCCTTCGCCGTAGGGGGTGCGGTTGAGCAGGACGGTCGAGTCCTCTTCGCCATAGCCCGCGTGCACCACCCACAGGCGGTCGATGACCCCATCGGCGTTCAAGTCATAGTTGGCCCAGTCAAAGCCGGGGATGGTGTCGCTGATGGCATTGACCGCGTCCAGGGCATCCGTGACCAGGGAGCGGGGGCTCCCGGCGCCGGGGATGGAACCATCGGCCAGGCCGCTGGAGCCGTAGGATCGCGCGCCAGGGCAGGCATCGGCGCCGTACCACATGGAGGAGTGCGGCACCTGGAGCCAGCCGATCACGTCCCCATTGATAGTGTACTTGCCGCCGGACATGTCCTCCATATAGTTCTTGACCGACTTGCCGGTGAAATCCTCGTTGACCAGCGAGCCATCGGTGCGGGTATAGTTAAAGGTCACCCCAGCGCCGAACATAAAGCCGTTGAACCAGTCGGGCGCGAAATCTTCGGTCCAGATCGTATCGCCCGAGCGGTCTGCTTCGGAGACGGGGCGAGGGATCTCGTTGTGCAGCGGACCAGAGTAAGTAAAGGTCTGCGTGGTCGTAATGATGGCGCTGCAATCCTCCGCCAGGGGGTTCCCCTCTTCGTCATAGACGATTTCGTCGACATTCGCCTGATTCAGGGGATCCCAGGTATCGCCCGGCTCCCAGGTGAATAGATCAGGTCCGCCAAACTCGACCAGGATGACCAGCACCCGGTCGGTGCCCGTCGCTTCCAACGCCGCCGCACGAGCGGTCTGCCCCGCTTCCAATAGCCGTTGGCGCTCGCGGATGCGCCAATAGTCG
>CAYQDH010000320.1:0-6622 GCA_964416075.1 uncultured Anaerolineales bacterium
TCTCCCCAGGCGACGAAGGTCGCCTTTGCTGTCGTTGCGCGAGCCTTCAGGCCGCATCAGTCGTCCTCAACTTCTCCCCAGGCGACGAAGGTCGCCTTTGCTGTCGTTGCGCGAGCCTTCAGGCCGCATCAGTCGTCCTCAACTTCTCCCCAGGCGACGAAGGTCGCCTTTGCTGTCGTTGCGCGAGCCTTCAGGCCGCGTCAGTCCTCATCTTCGCCCACAGGCTGCGACGCGTACCCTTGCCCTGCCTGGAATTGGACCAGATACCCTTTGAACACCTCGTATACCGGATCCCCGGCCAGGAAGCTATCTGCCTCACAGAACCACTGTTTATCATCTCCCTCGACGGGGATTTCCCCGGGGTCGTGCTGCCACAACAGATAGCCATCCAACCCGTGTTGGAACGACCATTGCAGATCCTCGGCGATATAGTCCGCCCGCTTTTGCAGAATGGTGCTATTTCTGGGACGGCACTGGTCGTTATAGGCCTGGTAATAGATCTCCCCCACAAAGACCGGCTTGTTGGTGTTCTCGGCCACTCGCATCTCGCCACGAGAGGTCTTGCCGGCCCGGCGATGGATGCTCACCACGTCCACCGTGGCTAGTGCGTGGATCCGGTCATAGTTCTTTTTCTCGTTGCTGGTCCAGCCACGTAACGTCATGCCCGACGAGATCAGGTGATTAGGATCCAGCTGCCTGATCTCCTGAGACACGGCCTGCGCCCAGTTGTACATATGATCCACGCACTGCTTGCTGCCATTTTCTGGCCCGCAACTGGGCTCGTTCATCATCTCCCACATCAGGATCTCGGGCCGATCGCGAAAGCGAGTCACCGTCTCGCGTAGATGCGGCAGGTCCTCTTCTATATAGCGCTCGGCAAACCAGCTCTGCGACTTGTGAAAGTGATAGTTCTGCAAGGCCACGATGTAGCGGATGCCGTACTTGTTGCCCAGGTCCAGGACCAGCTGCAGGCGGTTCAGATCCTGTCCCGGCGTGAAGAACAGCCTGATCACATTGACGCCCTGCGTCTCCGCCAGATAGCGGATGATCGGCTCGACCTGGCCATCCAAGAAGTAGGTCAACGTCAGATAGGTGGCATTGACCCCCACAAAGTGATAGGGCTTGCCATCCAGCACGAGTTGATCTCCCTGGGCCGTGACAAAACCGGCCAGCGCAGGTCGCGCCTGCGCCGCAGCCACTTGAGGCACAGCGGGGCTTGCCGTGGCGCCGGGGGCCATAAAGGGGAACAGCAGGTCAGCAGGGGTGCGAGTGGGGGTGGGGGCCGGGTAAGCCTCCGCCGCACCCGCGGGCTGCGCCGTGGCAGGGCCCGGATAGGCGCCAGCCGCCCCCGTGGGTTGCCCTGTAGCAGGACCGGGGTAAGCGGCCAGGGTGTTCGTCGGCGCGCTCGCCGCGGCGATTTGGGGCGCGCCGCTCGGCTGGGCCTCAGAAGAGGCCAAGTTCTCCGAACCCGCCGTGGCTCGCGACGAAGGTTCAGCGGTTGGCGGCGCCGTAGGGGCCAGGATCACCGCGTCCGTCCGCTCGCCCTCGGTCGGTAGCCCAGAGGCAGCACCTCGCTCTACCGATGGAGTGACGCTTAAGCCACACGAACACAGCATCGCGCCAGTCAAAATCACACATGCCAGACGGCAGATCATTGAATGTATCATTCTTCCTCTTGTGACGGCTGGCGACTCGCGAATGTTCCACTCCGGTTCAACCAGCAGCCTATCCGGCCACCAGGACTTTATAAGTCGGGAAGGCCGTCGGGCTGAGCGCAAACGCCAGGTGTCGGCTTCAGCCAACGGAGATGCTTCGCTTCGCTCAGCATGACATAATCGCGACAATGACCAAGCCCTATCCAGCCACCACCCTGACTTGCCCGATCAGGGGAAGAGTGGCAACATGATCAGCTCGGGCCGGATGCCCAGCACCAGCAACGGTACGCTCAGGGCCAGGATCAGCAGCCCGGCCAAGACGGGCTCACTCCACCTGGCTTTGTCCGCGGGGATGGGCGTGAGCGCCGAAACCATGCAATGGACCAGAGCCACCGTCGGGCCGATCATGCAAACCAGCGCCCCCATAGCCCACCAGGGGTTCGCCTGGCCCAAGGCACGATAGATCATAAAGCGCGTCGCAAATCCCGCAGTGGGTGGCAAGCCGGCCAGGGATAGCCCCGCAATCACCAGCCCGGCCACCGCCATGGGCGCTCGGTGCAGTGCGCCGCGCAGATGCTCAGGATCATCTCCGCCCAACACGTGTCGAAACACCCCCAAGACCATCGCCATCACGGTGACGCCCAACCCTCTAGACAGCGTATGCAGCACCGCAGCCCTGACCCCCAATTCCGTCCCCACAGCCAGGCTGGCCAATACCAGTCCCCCCTCCGATAGCGCCGTGAGGGCCAGCGTGCGGTGCAGTGAGCGCTGGGGTAACGCCAACAATCCTGATACAACGGCGGTAATCAGCCCCCCAGCCAGTAACAAAGCGGTGAAAAACTCTTTTCCGCCTTCCCAGGGGACCGCAACCAACAGGTTATTGATCCTCAGCAGGACCACGATGTTGAGGATCACCGTGCACGCCACAGCGGCCAGTGGCGTGCTGTATTTGAAGATGGGGGGCGCCCAAATATGAAAGGGCATCGAAGGGAGGACCAGCCCAAACCCGATGGCCAGAGTGATGCTACCCAAGTTCGCGAACAGAGTATTGCTGGGATCTGCTGCCTGTCCCTCCATAGCCCAAGATGCCAGCGAGATCAGGGGCCCGGAGAGAACAAACAAAATCAGCGCGCGCATCCCCGCCATCGACGACTTGTGTCGGCCCGAAGGGATCAACATCGCCGCCAAGATCACAGCCACCTGCAGCAGCAGCCCACCGATGGTCAGGTTACGGGCCATCGTAGAGATCGAAAAGACCATCATGGCTAACAAGATGACGGGATTCGCAAGATCCTCTTCGGGGATGGAATAGGAATAAATGACAACGACAAGCGCCAAGAAGATGCAGAAAGCCAGGCTCATGGCCTCCAACGATGACAGGCCAAACGAGCGCCCTAACACGAGTAATGACAACCCCTGGCGATAGCGCATCGCCAGGAATATCATCACCCCCAGGCCTGCCGCTGTGAGCAACGTGGAGACGATGCGCACTCGGTGCAGCACAAAGACCGCGATAGCGATGCCCAATGGCGCGAACAGGAGCCAGGTGGTGTTCACTGTGTAGCTTCCTTGCTCAAGGCCACCAGCCACATCTCTGCGGCCAAAACGATGGCCAGCGCCAGGACGATATCCACGGCGCTCATCAGCCCGGTCACCATAAAGCTCTGTTCCAGCAAAAGGTACAGCGCCTCCACCCCTCCCATGAAAGTCAGCATCCCCAGCCCCATGCGCAGTGGTTCAGAACCCGTCAGGATGATCAAGAGCCCCATGCTCATCAGCCAGTATACAGCCAGGTTGATCTCGGGCAGAATAGCGGAGATAGGGTAATTGCGCCACAGGCCATAGGCTACCAGGCTTCCCAAAGCCACGACCATCAGCCGAAATACCAACCCAAAGCCCGTCAGGCTGAGCACGCGCAGCAGCATCACCCCTGGGGACTTCCAGGTCCACCGGGGACTCATCGGCGGCAGCAGTCCATAGAGCGCATTTTGCACATGGCCGGCCGTCAGATAGAGCATGCTGCAGACAAACAGGCCAGCCGCCAGCCTCACCAGAGTCAATGGCCGATAGAGCTGAGGCCCCACCAGGAATGCCAGCAAGGCATACTGCACTCCAAGCACAAAGACCGAAAGCCGGCGCTCCTCCAGGATCAGCAACAACGCCGACGTCACCACCAGCCCCAGCACAAGCTCGAGCAGCGGCAGTGAGAAGAGCCAGTCCCAGATCGGTTCACCAGTCAACACGTCGATATGCCCCTCAAGCTAGGTATAAAATGATGACCAATATCCATATGAGGGACCAACCCAAGAAGAATACCTCCTCGACCCCCACAAACAGATACTCCACCAAAGCCGAAAAGCGAGCCAGGAGTCCCTGGATTTCGGCATACAACCACTCTAGCTCCAGGATACTTGCCAGCGTCTTGCTGATCTGCGCCAATCGGCTAGATCGGCCATAGAACCAGAACCGCTGTAGAGCGTAGCTACCGAGGAACGGCACCACCGCCGCCGTCGCCAACAGGGCGATGAACATACCCACTCGGCTACCCACCGATTGCGCCGGCGTACTCGCTCCTTGAACCATGGGTAATCCCACCCACAACGGGTCCAAGAGCTGTGGCGCTACGCCCAACACCAGCGCCATCAGCGCCAGCAAGGTAGCGCCACCCAAGGCCAGCGCGATCTGCCAAAACGGCCACGGCCCAGTCGGTCTGACTTCACGGCGGATTTGGCGCAACCGCTGCCAGATGGGCACTGAGACCATTAGATACCCGATCGAGGCCTGCAGGATAACAAACCGATAGCCACCGAACCAACAGGCTCTGAATAGGGCCCAATGCGCCGCGAACCCCAAAGTCACCGGCCAACCGGCCGCAGAGGCAAGGCCCACGATCAGCGGCAACCGCGCGTTGCGCCCCCAAGGGGGAATAACCCACACCTGGGCATCGACAAGCAGCAACGCCAGAGACACGCCGAGGTTCACCGTCATCAACAGCGCGGCCGGCGTGCCCATCCCTGGATCCAGCAAGCCCGCCAGCGCCAGGCTAGCGATCCCGCTACCAAACACGAGAGGCAGGGCGGACGACAGATCGCGAGCCAACATGGCCAGCAGCCCAATGACCATCAACAGCCAACCCAGGAGAGGAATCAGCCATTCGGCCCCTGGCAGCATAGCTACAGCCAGGCCGCCCAGCCGCAGCCACAGGTAGCCGCCCGTGCACACCGAGATGACAAGCACTTCCCAGCGCCGCTGCAGGCTCCCCGGCAAGGGATATATCCCCAGGCGAAGCAAGGCTGCTGCCATGATCAGCCGCGCCGTGTGCCCACTCAAGGCCACGCTACTCAAACTCGTTTCCCCGCCCTGCAGGCTGACCATCACCACAGCCGCCAAAAGGGTCGTGGCCGATATCGCACTCCCCAAGATCGCCCGCGTCACCCTAGCGACACTCTCAGAGGGCGCTCGCACCAACCCCATGATGAGCAACACCACGTCCGTAATAGCCCAGAAAAAGCCCAAGGTCAGCAGGTTGCCCGCCAAGAACGTCCCCAGCCCCGTTGCCACGAGCCCTAGCATGGTGACGCTCTCAAAGCGCTCCATAGGCCTTGATATCATGGACAGGGATACCACCAGCAGAACACCCAGAAACAGGGCAGCCAAGGCCATCGAGAGAGGATCAGGCGAGAGTAGCAGCGCGTCGACCGAGACCCACGTGGCGGGCCACAGGTGATATTGGAAGGTGGCCGCTCCTGCGCCATACAGCACGAGGAGCGATAGCAAGGCTCCTCCTAACGCAACGCTATATATCCACCGTTTCGGTTGGCCAAAGCGGGGTTGGTCGGCCAGTGCTCGGGCTTTACTCGACAATCCCCACTTGTCGGGCAAAGCCCAGGCCAAGATCATGCCGCTGAGGGGGATCAGGAGCGGCAAAAGCGGCAGGATGTACACGCCATCTCCTACGATTCGGGTCGGCCTCCCCTGGCGTCTTGATCTTTGCTCAGTGACGCCTGGAGGACGTTGTCAACACAGCGCTGGCTACCTAGAGGCAGCTATCCAGCGCCCGCTAGACAGCGGCGGGATTGTAGCATGAAACCCCAACCTTGGCAATCGTGAGCGGATTCTGCCCGATGCCGCACCGTCCACCACGCGCCGCAAGTTGCGCCTCGATGCCGGCATCGTTAGGGGAGTTAACGGGGGAAAACCGGTGGGCTAGTTCTACGGCTAGTCTCTGACTTGCTGGAGTGCTTCCCGAATCATATCGAACCACCCGATGAGCTCGTCACCGATGAGGGTCAGAATCGTAAACGTCGCCAGGATCAGGATCACCGTGACGATAGCCCACTCTACCAGTTGCCGCCCCGACTCATCGCTAGAAAACTGAGGTCGGCGAAGCATGGTGTTCACCTCCTGTGATTAGGGGCAAGACGACTATCGTCCGGCGACGGCATTCAAAAGCGAGCGTGGCCCGGCGTCGCGTTAGTCGCTGCGGAACGATATCGAGACCGCAAGGGGTGTTACCAGGGGAGAACCAGGTGGTGTTTTCAGTCGCTCGCGCGCCCGTCATGGCGTTTGCGGGCTGCCAGATAGGTCCATGTAGGCCGGCATAATGTTCGAAAAAGTCCGTGCTTTTTCGCGCACGGTGATGGTGCGCTCGCCGGTAAAGGGGTACAGAAAGCCGAATCGCACCTCTGCTGCCACCTGCACCTCAAACACGGTACCATACTCCATAGCATCCAGAACGTCGGCGGTGGGCGTGAAGGCCAAGCCGTACAATTCGATGGACAGGGGGTTCTTGGCCATCTCCTGCTCGAACAGCTCGTTTACCCTAGTGCATGTCTCGGCCGAGTGGGGGTCGCGCCAGCTGCTAAAACAGGGCAGGGCCTTTTGCAGGGCTGTGCGCAGGGATTGCTGGACAGTGATCAAGCGCACGACCTCCAAGGTCCCAAAGAAGAGCAACAGCACCATGGGCA
>CAYQDH010000321.1:0-6615 GCA_964416075.1 uncultured Anaerolineales bacterium
ATACGCCTCCTAGCATGTTCAAGATCTTGCATCAACCGAGCGGGCCCGGGCGAATGGCGCCGTTCCCGAAAGCCGCATAACCACCCCACGATTCAGGGCTTTGTCACGGTCGCGGTTATGTCATTCTGAGCGCAGCGAAGAATCCCCGCTCACCATAGCGGAGCCCCTTCGTTCGCACTTGTGACAACCACGGCGACTTGGCAGAGCCCTGCCCCACGAGCGAGTCGAGAGGGGCAATCCTAATCAGAATGCGACCGCGCAGCCATCCTTACGTGGGTCGGACCCAGCCATCAAAGCGCCGCTCTCCGGATGCACCTGGATGACCTGGCCACCCCCAAAGTTACCGGGGCTGCCGACCTGCAGGACATGCCCGCGCGCCCTGAGCCCTGCATAGACAAAGCGGGGCAGATGCGCCTCGATACCGTACTCGTTGCCACGGTCGAAGCGGAATCGCGGCGCGTCCAGAGCCTGCTGCGGATCCATGCCATGATCCACAAGGTTGCTGAGCACCTGGACATGCCCTTGAGGCTGCATGAACCCCCCCATGACACCGTAGCAGATGACCAACCGGTCATCGCGCGTCACCATGCAGGGGATGATGGTATGGTAGGGACGTTTGTGCGGAGCGATGCAATTGGGATGCGCAGGGTCGAGCGAAAACAGGTTACCCCGGTTCTGCAGAGTGATCCCCGTTCCTTCGGCCACAACCCCCGAACCAAAGCCTTCGTACAGGCTGTTGATAAACGAGACGGCATTGCCCTCGCTGTCGGCAGTACACAGGTACACGGTGTCGGGTCCCATCGGCGGCAGGCCCGGCTCGGGCTGCATAATCGCGGCATCGGACTGGATGAGCGAGCGGCGCTGCGCAAGGTAATCCGCCGAGAGCAAGCCGCGCACAGGCACAGGGGCCATTTCCGGGTCGGCGACGTAGCGGGCAGCATCGATCATGCCCAACTTGACCGCCTCCATCTTGAGATGGAGCGCGTCAAGGTCGTCGAAAGCCAGGCTACCCAGGTCATAACCATCGAGGATGCCCAGGGCTATGAGTGCGGCGATACCATGACCATTGGGCGGGCACTCGTAGACGCGGTAGCCGCGATAGTCGACGGAAATCGGCTCCACCCAGGTGGAGGTGTGGTCGGCCAGGTCTTGCGCCGTAAAGAGGCCGCCCAGCTTCTCTGAGGTGGCCACAATGGCCTTGGCGATGGGCCCTTTGTAAAAGGCGTCAGGACCCTCTGTAGCCAGCAGGCGCAAACTGCGCGCCAGGTCGGAGGAGACGAAACGCTCTCCGCGCCGGGGCGCACGTCCGCCAGGGAGATACACACGCGCCGCCTCGTCGTTGCGCCGTAGCACTTGCTCGCTGCCTTGCCAGGATGCAGCGATGTTCTGGCTGACGGGGAACCCTTGTTCGGCGTAGAGAATGGCCGGCTGCAGGGCGCGATCCAGGCCTAGGCGGCCAAAGCGGGCCAGGAGGTCGGCCCATCCCGCCGCCGCGCCGGGCACCGTCACGGGAAGCATTCCACGCTTGGGCATCTCGCGCAGGCCACGGCGTTGCATCTCTTCCAAAGTTGCCGCATAAGGGGCGCGGCCGCTGGCGTTGAGCGCATAGACCTTGCGGTCTTGAGCCCAGTAGACCAGGGCAAAGGCGTCGCCGCCCAGCCCCGTGCTCATAGGCTCGACCACATTGAGGGTAGAGGCGGCCGCGATGGCCGCATCGGCAGCGTTCCCGCCCTGCATGAGGACGCGCAGGCCAGCCTGGGCCGCGAGAGGTTGGCTGGTCGCGACAGCGCCACCAAACCCGGTAACCACCGAACGACGCGAAGGGTAGCTAGTCACGTTTCGTCTCCTATGCGATGGATGCCACGGCGTCAAAAGAGGGCTTGAGAGAGCGATAGAGCGAGCGATAGACGGGATAGTACTCGTTATAGATGCCCTGGTTCTCGGCGATCGGCTCGACGCGGTCCACGATCTTGACCGTGGCAGCGCAGGCTTGGGAGACGGTCTCATAGACACCCGAGCCCACCCCGGCCAACAGGGCGGCTCCATAGGCGGAGCTATCGGTGATGTTGACCGTCACCAGCTCTGTGCCAAAGACATCGGCCAGCACCTGGCGCCACATCAAGCTACGCGCCCCGCCGCCTGTGGCCCGGACCTGCTGGATGGGAATGCCCAAGTCGCGGAAGAGCTCGATCGAGTCACGGAGGCTAAAGGCCACGCCTTCCAACACGGCGCGAATGAGATGCCGCTTGTCATGGCGCAGTGTGAGCCCCACAAAGGCGCCTCGCGCGTTGGGATCAGGATAGGGGGTGCGCTCACCCGTAAGGTACGGCAAAAAGATGAGGCCCTCACAGCCCGCGGGGGCGTTAGCAGCCTCTGCCGTGAGGATCTCGTAGGGGTCCACAGCGCTGAGCGAGGCGACGTGCTTTTCCGTTATACCCAACGTGTCGCGCATCCAACGGAAAGAGCCCCCGGCTGATAGCGTGACGCCCATGACATGCCATCTTCCGGGCACGGCATGGCAGAAGGTATGGAGGCGTCCTTCGGGATCACGGTTGGGAACATCGGTATAGGCAAAGACGACGCCTGAGGTGCCCAGCGTGACCGACACGAGACCGGGCTCGACGATCCCGGTTCCCACGCCGCTGGCCGCTTGGTCGCCAGCGCCACCCACAACGGGTAGGCCGACCGGCAGCCCTGTTAGCTCGGCAACCTGGTGGCTCACTCGGCCCGTCACCTCAGGCGACTCTACGCAAGGAGGCATCCATTCAGCGGGGATGCCCAACTCCTGCAGCACGGTAGCGCTCCAGCGGCGATGGCTCACGTCGAGCAGCACGGTGCCCGAGGCATCGGAGACCTCGGTAGCATACACGCCGGTGAGGCGATAGCGAATATAGTCCTTGGGCAACAACACCTTGGCCGCCTGAGCATAGACCTCCGGCTCGTTTTCGCGCGTCCAGATGATTTTCGGCGCCGTAAAGCCCGGAAGCGCGGGGTTGAGCGTAAGGTCCAGGAAGCGCTCCCGCCCGATGGTATTCATGATCCATTCGCACTGGGCCGCAGTGCGTTGGTCATTCCACATGATACATCGTCGCAGGACATGACCCTGGGCGTCGAGCATCACCATGCCGTGCATCTGGCCTGTCAAGCCCAGGCCGGCGATCTCGCTAGGGTCTATGTGCGACGTGCTGAGCACCTGTCGAACAGACTGGATGGTGGCCTGCCACCAATCCTCGGGATCTTGCTCGGCCCACTGCGGCCTAAGGGTGTACATGGGATAATCGTTCGTGGCGCTACCGACAAGGTTCCCCAATTCATCGATCAGAAGGGCGCGGGTACCCGTGGTACCTACATCGATACCCAGAAGGTATGCCATCGTTGCTGCTCCTCTCGGGCGAGTAGTGTCGGCTCCAGTCGACGGGGATGCTTCGCTCAGCATGATGTAACCCCGACAATGCCGTCATGATAGACGGGTCTTGGGCATTCTGCAAGTACGCGCAGTCAAAACAACTGGGCATCCTGCAGTCGCATGGATGCCCAGATAGCCTGACTAACCGTACTATGCTGACTTAGCGTTCGTTAATGATCTTGCCGTCGGCCATGCGATAAACATAGTCGACGTACTCCTCGACCGTGGGGTCATGAGAGGCCATGATGATGGCCACGCTCTCTTCCCTGGCAATCGTCTGGAAGAGGGTCATGATGGTACGGCCCGTGGTGCTGTCCAATTCGCCCGTAGGCTCGTCCGCGAGGATCAGCCCAGGTTGGTTGACCAGGGCCCTGGCGATGGCTACGCGCTGCTGCTGGCCGCCGGACATCTCCTGTGGCCGATGCTTGGACCATTTGGTGAGGCCCACGAGCTCCAGGCACTCCATCACTCGCTGGCGCCTCTTGCGCCGGCCTATGCCGATCATCCGCAATGGCAATTCCACATTCTCATATGCGGACATGGTAGGCATGAGCGCAAAGGACTGGAAAACAAAGCCGATGCGATGCCGACGAAATTCGGTCAGCCTGCGGTCCGAAAACTTACTAATATCATCCCCGAACAGGAAGACATGGCCCTCCGTGGGATGGTCAAGCCCGGCGACCACGTTCAGGAGGGTGGTTTTCCCCGAGCCGGAACGTCCCATCAAAGCCAGGAACTCTCCAGGAGCCGCGTAAAAGTTCACCCCACGCAGAGCGTGCACTTCGAGCCGATCTACGTGATAGGTGCGGGTGACATCCGTGCTCTTGACTGTCAGTTCACCGTTTTTTTCTGCCACTATTTCTGCCTACCCTCTATCAGGTGATAGGATCATATCACTTGCTCTTTTTGAGCATTCCACGCAGCCCTCGGCTGGCATCGCCAAGCCTGAGCCTCCAGTCCTTGGAGCGTTGCTGAGGCCCCCAGGCCTCGGCAACCTCCGACACACGAGCCGTTTGAGCCGCCGTGCTCTCCAAACCCGTGGCCGGCTTGATGACGATGCCTTCTTCCGTCAGGTCCACCTGCGCACGGTCCGAGATACCCAGCTTTTCCAAATAGTCGCGAGGGATCTGCAGGCGGCCGGCCGCATCGAGCACGACGTACTCATGGTACGTGACATGCTCCTCCATCTTGGCGATGGCCTCTACCGTATTCTCGAATTGCTGTTCCGGCACCTCGGGTTCGCCATCCGCGGACGTTCTCACCCGGCGCACTCGCTCTGTACTCGTCTTGCCATCCCGGATGGCCACGACGCGGTCTACTTGGTTAGCGATGCGTGTGTCGTGGGTTACCGTGACGATGGTGAGATTGTATTCGCGATTGAGATGACGGAGCGTATCGATGATTGTCTGGGCCGTCGATGAATCCACTTCACCCGTAGGCTCATCCGCAAGCAGCAGCACCGGCTTGTTGGCGAGGGAAACGCCAATGGCCGTACGTTGCTGCTCACCACCGGAGAGCTGGGGCAAGTTGTGGTGCCGCCGTGGCCACAGGCCTACCGCATCCATCAGCTCACGCGCCCACGCTTTGCGCTCCCCGTAGGGCATGCCCGCGACGATCATGGGCAGCTCGACGTTCTCTTCCACGGAAAGGTACGGGATCAAGTTACGCGATGGCTGCTGCCACACAAAGCCCACCTTCTTGCGGCGATACCGCGTGAGCGCAAAGGTGGATAGTTTCAGCAGGTCTTGCCCATCGACGATGGCCTTGCCTGCTGAGGGCCTATCAAGGCCCCCCAGGATGTTCATCAGGCTCGACTTGCCGCTACCGCTAGGGCCAACCAGGGCCATAAACTCGCCCCGGTCCACCATCAAGTCCAGGCCCTGCAGAGCAACGACCTCGAGGTCTTGCACCTTGTAAATCTTGACCAAATTATCACAGAGGACCATGGGCCCGGTGGATGCCATATTACACTGCCTCTCCCATTTTGACTGCCTCAAAGATTCTGAGGCGCATTAAGAACCAGATCATGCCGGCGATGGCTACCAAGAGCATGGCAGCAAAGGCGGCATAGATCTTGAAAATATCGGTCCAGGCGATAAGCACCACAAAGGGCGGGATATTGACATTCCTGGCGGTCCCCACCTGAAGGAAGGGGATAAAGAGATTGCTGACCGCAACCCCCAACACCGTACCCGCCGTAACCCCCGTGAGAATGAGCAACAACTGCTCGATTCCCAGGAAACCGATCATCTGTCCGACCGATAGCCCGATGGCTCGTAGAACGCCAAACTCGATGACCCGCCGCCTAAACGAGATGAAGGAGTGCAACAGAAAGCCCAGGACGGTCAACAGCGCAGCAGCGACAAAGCCCACGGACAGGATGCCGAACACACCGGTGCGCTCCGGCTGGGCCTGTTCCTTCTCGATCCCCTCACGGCTTCCGTTCATGGAGGTGACTCGGATGTCGAGGTCGTAGAGCTGCTGCTCGATCTCCTTGGGGTCGACATTATCGTCGGTCTTGATCCATACATCGTAAGGGAACATCCCGCCCATCTGCTCAAAGATATAGTCCAGGTTGCCCACAAAGAGGTACTGCTCCTCTTCCTCTGGGTAGAAGGTTGGGAAGTAGTAGACCACGTCCGAAATGGTGAACTCGATGTTCTTGCGCTCACCCCAAGCAGAGACCGACAATTCGACTTTGTCGCCATAGTTCAAAGCATAGTCGGCCATAAAGTTGGGGCTCACCAACACGGCGCTGCTCGTGGCAGCCAACTGGTTCATCAACACGCCCAAAGTATTGTAGGCAAAGTCCCGGCGGAAAAAGCCCACACTGGGATACTCTAGCCGGTCGATGCCAAAGAAGCGCCCCGCCGCCGAGCTCTTGCCGATAACCGCTGTAACGGGGTAGGACCCGACGCGTGTAGCCCCCTTGATCTCCGGCACCTTGAGGTGCTCGGACACGGGCACGAACATCCAGCCGGCAGCATCGGTGGGGCTGAGGGAGGAACCCTCGGATGCGGCTCCCCCTCCCGAGGCTGCGGCCTCAGCTTCGGCGTTCTCACCCGTCTCTCCCAAGAGATAGTCGGAACCCCATTTGTAATACATGCCATCGGAGAGGCTCTGGTCCAGCGTACGAGCCATCGAAGCGGTAAAGGTGGCCAAGCTCAGGGTCAGGATGAGCAACAGGAGCGCGCCCGTATACTGCCGGG
>CAYQDH010000322.1:0-6563 GCA_964416075.1 uncultured Anaerolineales bacterium
TACGCTCGATGCGCGCCTCGCTGTGGCACAGAGATATTTTGGGGGCCAGGTGTATCACCTGTTGGCGAGTGCGCCTCGAGTGGAGGGCAAGTGCTCACCATCTCCCGCAGCCAGCAAGTAGTGCAACCATAGAGGAGAGCACGTGGACGATAGTGGTTCGGATGCAAAGGCTCGTTCGGGCACGATCGCAGGGTACGTCACCTGGATCAGCGGGCCCGTCGTGCGAGCCCATATCACAGGTCACCTGCAGATGATGGAGCAGGTTGAGGTGGGAAACGACCACTTGGTGGGCGAGGCCATTCGTCTAAACAAGTCAGTCGCCACGATTCAGGTCTATGAGGAAACCTCCGGGGTCAAGCCAGGCGATGTCGTGTACGGCCTGGGCATGCCCCTGAGCGTGCAGCTAGGACCTGGCCTCATTGGTGGCGTTTTCGATGGTATTCAACGCCCCCTCGAGGTTTTGGCGATGCGGTCAGGTGACTTTATCGGGCGCGGAGTTGCGGCATCCGCTTTGGATCCCGACCGGCAATGGCTCTTCACGCCGACGGCTGAAGCCAGGTCGGATTTAGTGGCGGGGCAGCTCCTTGGAACTCTGCCTGAAACAGAGCTCGTCGAGCACCGTATCCTGGTGCCCCCCGATGTGTCCGGGGCCCTGTTGTGGGTGGCTCCCGAGGGGAATTATACGGTGCGGGATCCTATCGCACGCGTCCAGACCAAGTCCGGAGAACGTGTCCTGACCATGACCCAGCAGTGGCCGGTGCGGGTGCAGCGGCCCGTTAGGCAGCGCCTGGCTCCTAGCACGCCCCTCATCACGGGGCAGCGCGTGGTAGATACGCTCTTTCCCATCACCAAGGGCGGTACAGCGGCACTGCCCGGCGGTTTTGGCGCGGGCAAGACCGTGTTGCAGCAGGCCTTGGCCAAGTGGTCGGACGCCGACATCATCCTCTACATCGGTTGCGGTGAGCGTGGCAACGAGATGACCGACGTACTGGTCGAGTTTCCCAAGCTCAAGGATCCCAGGACGGGACGATCGTTGATGGAACGTACGATTCTCATTGCTAACACGTCAAACATGCCCGTGGCGGCTCGGGAGGCCAGCATCTACACCGGGATCACCTTGGCTGAGTATTATCGAGACATGGGGTACCACGTGGCTCTGATGGCCGACTCGACGTCGCGATGGGCCGAGGCTCTGCGCGAGGTCTCTGGGCGGCTCGAAGAGATGCCCGCAGAAGAAGGGTTCCCTGCCTATTTGCCCTCGCGCCTGGCTGCCTTTTATGAACGGGCCGGCCTGGTAGAGACATTATCCAAGGCTCAGGGATCTGTGACGATTGTGGGCGCAGTGTCCCCGCCTAGCGGTGATTTCTCCGAGCCTGTTACACAACACACCCAGCGCTTCACGCGCACCTTTTGGGCGCTGGACAAGTCATTGGCTGCAGCGCGGCATTTCCCGTCGGTGAACTGGCTGGATAGCTATAGCGGGTATGCCAGCGACGTAAAAGAGTGGTGGAGCCAAAACGTGTCGGCCGATTGGGCCGGGCTCAGAGATTGGGCGCTCGATACCCTGCAGCAGGAATCACGGCTACAGGAAATTGTCAGGCTTGTGGGGCCAGATGCTCTTCCCGATTTTCAGCGTCTCATCTTGCTTGTGTCGCGCATGATCAAGGAGGCGTTCCTGCAGCAGAACGCCATGGACCTCGTCGACGCCTATACGACGCCGGGTAAGCAGGTGGCTCTATTGCGGTTGCTGCAGCATCTTCACATCAGGACAGAACGGATCATCGACAAGGGATGCCCCATAGGACGCATCCAGAGCGATCTCATGATCTGGCCGGCCCTGGTTCGCGCCAAGTCCATGGTGCTCAACGATGATCTTGCTCCTCTGGATGGGTTGCGTCGCGACATGGATGAGCAACTGGATCGTCTAGAGCAAGAGTACAAGTGAGGGGGCACTCTGCTCCCTGTCACCTGGGATCAGGAGATGACAGACACTGTGAGTGCACAGAGTAGTTTGTTGCCAGCCAGGCCGCATCTAAACACCAAGCTGTATCAGGGTCTCAGTGAGGTCTATGGTCCGATCATCGCCATCGAGGGCGTATCGGGTATCGGGTATGACGAGGTCGTAGAGATCCTTTTGCCAGGTGGCGAGATGCGCCGGGGACGCGTACTGCAATCCAGCAGTGAGAGGGCAGTGGTCGAGGTGTGGGGGGGGACCAGTGGGCTCACCTTGGCTGATGTCCGGGTTCGGTTTACGGGGCAGCCGTTGCGCATGCCCGTGGCTGAGCAGATGCTGGGCCGCGTTTTCAATGGCCTCGGTGAGCCCATAGACGGCTTTGCGGCGCCCTTGTCGGAGCATGTGGCCGACGTCAACGGGACACCAATCAACCCGACGCGGCGAGCCTATCCGGAGGATCTCATTGTGACCGGCATTTCGGCCATCGATGGGATGAATACCCTCATCCGTGGACAGAAGCTGCCCATCTTTTCGGGCAGCGGCATGCCTCACAACGAGTTGGCGGCACAGATTGCCCGCCAGGCCCATATTTCGGATGAAGCCGAGGCGTTCGCTGTGGTTTTTGTGGCCATGGGCGTCAAGCATGATGATGCCGAATTCTTTCGGAGAAGCTTTGACGAGACCGGAGCGCTGAACAACACGGCCATGTTCCTGAACTTGGCTGATGATCCCCCTGTTGAACGCATCATTGCGCCTCGAGCGGCCCTGACCTTGGCCGAATTCCTGGCCTTTGACAAGGGGATGCATGTCCTGGTGATCATGACCGACATGACAAACTATGGGGAGGCGCTGCGCGAGCTGGCCAGCCAGCGAGGTGAAGTGCCCAGCCGCCGGGGCTACCCGGGCTATCTGTACAGTGACCTGGCTTCTTTGTACGAACGTACGGGATTACTCAAGGGGCGGCGTGGCTCGATCACCCAGGTGCCTATTTTGACCATGCCCAGCGACGATATCAACCACCCTTTGCCGGATCTGACTGGCTATATCACCGAAGGGCAGATCGTACTTAGTCGCGAGTTGTTTCATGATGGCATCTACCCTCCCATTAACGTACTGCCATCGCTATCCAGGCTGATGAAGGATGGCATCGGTGAAGGGCTGACACGTGGCGATCATCCGGCATTGTCTAACCAGCTCTATGCGGCCTATGCGCACGTACAGGAACTGCGTTCACTGGCTGCGGTCATCGGTGAAGATGCGCTATCCGAGATAGATCGCTGCTATATTGCCTTTGGAGAGACGTTCGAGCGGCGCTTTCTTATCCAGCGACCGGATGAGGCTCGTTCCATAGACGAGACGCTAGATCTGGGTTGGCAGGCGCTCAGTTTGCTTCCCAAAGAGGAGCTAACGCGCGTTGACGAGCGCGACATCAAAGCCCGCTATGCGCCGCCTGTGACGAAAGGTTAGGTGCGCCATGGCCAGGCTGAAGCTCTCCCCAACGCGCAGTAACCTCAGGACGATGAGGGAGCGGCTCGCGCTGGCTCGAGAGGGACACCAACTCTTGAACAAAAAGCGTGACGTTTTGATCATGGAGATCTTGCGCCTCATTACCGATGCGGAGCGCATCCAGCGTGAGGTAGATAAAGAGTTCGTCAGGGCTTACCAGGTGATGCAAGAAGCGCGCGCGGTGATGGGGACCGAGCGTGTACGTCGCCTGGCCCTCTCGAGGCCACAAGAGGTCGACGTGGAGATCACGCCTCGGAGCATCATGGGCGTGGTGGTTCCTTCCGTACGGTATACGGTGCCCGAGCGCCGAATGACCTATGGTTTTGGCGATACCAGTGTGCTACTCGATCAGGTACAACAGCAATGGTCCATTGTGCTATCGCGGATGGGGCAGTTGGCAGAAAAGGTTACGACCGTGTGGCGTCTTGCGCTCGAGCTGAGACGTACTCAGCGACGAGTCAACGCCCTTGAGCACATCTTTATCCCCTCCTATGAAGAGACGGTAGACTATATCCGAGAGATGCTCGAAGAAAAGGATCGCGAGGATCTCTTTCGCCTAAAGCGAGCCAAGGACAAGCTGGAACAGGGATCAGCGACAGAATCGGGCTATTGACAACGTTGTCAAACCATGTTACAATAGTGCTTGGCCATGTAGATGGGCCGAAATAAGGCCAACTGAGATCAGGCAAATGCAGACCCGCAGACCCACCATTAAGGATGTAGCCAGGCAAGCTGGCGTCTCGTTCAAGACGGTTTCGCGAGTGATCAACGAGCAGAGCGGCGTGCGCGATCAAGTGCGGGCGCGCGTTCGCCACGCTATCGCGGAACTCGGCTATGTGGTCAACTACTCCGCCCGTACGCTGGCTTCGAGCTCCAATCGCACCATCGGCGTGGTCGTCTCGCGCATCACCGATCCCCGTGTCTTTGATCTCCTGCACCACATCGGCGAGGTCAGCGAACAATACCGCGTGGGTATTATGATCCTGACCCGGCCAAGCCTTTCGGACGAGATTACGCTCAATAGCTTTGTTGGCCATGGCATGGTCGGCGCCTTGTTGCTCATCTCGCCGCGGAGCATCGATCCCTATTTGCCCATCGTCGACGCGCTACAGATTCCCACGGTAGTCTGTGAATCGGCGTTCGTGGACTCTGCTGGGCAGCCGCTGGACTGCGGGCTCTCCTGCATTGCTTCTGACAACCGCGGCGGCGCTTACAGTGGCTGCCGCTATCTCTATGACCTCGGGCACAGGCAGATTGCCTATATCAGTGGCAGTGACCTCGGCCAGAACCGCCTGCGGTTCCTGGGCTATTGCGATGCCTTGTCTGCCCAGAACATGCGTGTAGTGGATGAGTATGTGCGCCCGGGAGATTGGTCCTGGGAGTCGGGCTATCAGCAGACTTGTGCGCTGCTGGATCTGCCCCGTCCGCCGACGGCCATCTTGTGCGCCAGTGACAACATGGCACTGGGGGCGATACGCGCCGTAACCGAGCGAGGCCTGCGTGTTCCCACGGATCTATCGATCCTCGGCTTTGACGATATTCCGGCGGCATCCAACAGCGCTCCGCCCCTAAGCACGATCAAGCAGCCCGCCCATGCCATGGTACAGATGGCGATCGAAGCCTTGATCCGTCGCATGGACGGACAACAGGAGCCTCCTGGCACGACTATCATGCCGACGACGTTAGTCGAGCGCCAAAGCTGCGCCCCCCCCAAAGGCTGATTTGGCCCTCGCATAGATCTGCCCTAGGGCGGCAAGTCCCTAGCAGATACACGGACCCCGTTGACACTAGCCTGAGGTTTGCCTCACATGGGGTGTGCGGATGAGATTGGCATCGCCGGATGAGCAAGGGATTTGTACCCTAGCGCCATCATAGCCCATATCCTCGAGGAGCACCATGAACAAAGGCGTCTGCGTGAAGATTGGTTTCGTGCCGTCGTACCGTTTTGGCTTTACGGCCTGGTGTCAGAAGATGCGCGATGACAGCCTGGCCGCCTTTTCCCATGTGCCGGGTATGGAGGTCCTGGCGCCCGCTGTGGCGCCGGATGGCCAAACGATCGATGCGGAGCGAGGTCTGGTTCCCCATGGTGCGGTGAATACGCTGGACCAGGCCGAGGCCGTGGCCGACTACTTGGCGCGGAACAAGGTGGATGGCCTGATCCTTTGCCCCCTGGATTTCGGCGATGAGCGGTCTGCGGCCAAAATCGCCGAAAAGCTGCGCGTTCCTGTGCTGTTGGTAGCTACCAAGGAACCCCCTGCGCTCGAGGGCCCGGGCATGGGCCGTGTTTCGGATTCTTATTGCGGCAACCTGTCCATGGCTTCGGCGCTTTATCGGCGCAAGATCTTGTTCCACTATGCGGGCATCTTTTTTCCCGACGAGCTAGAGTTCCGTGCCCAGGTGGAGGTTTTCGTCCGTGCGGTCGCCGTCGTCAAGGCGCTCAGGGGAGCGCGCATTGGGCAGGTGGGCGTGAGGCCTGCCACTTTTGAGACGGTGGGTTATGATGAGGCCGCCCTTGTCCGCAGCTTTGGTCAGAATGTGATCTACACCGAGTTGGCGGACCTCGTCTCAGAGGCCAAGGCCCTGGCCGACGACGATTCCCGCGTGGTGGAGGTGCTGGCCAATATACGCGACAGCGTGCGCGAGGTCACGGTAGCTGAGGATTACTTACATAATTCGGCCAAACTGGAGGTGGCGCTGGGTGGCTTTTGGACCAGGTCGCGGCTCTCGGCGATGGCCGTGCAATGTTGGCCCTCCGTGCAGGGACAGCTGGGTATCTCGATGTGCGCTCTCTACGGACGGTTGACGCAGAAGGGGATGTTGGCTGCCTGCGAAACCGATATCCTGGGTGCTGTGACCATGCTGGTAAATTACAGCGCTGCCCTGGGCGAGACACTGCCGCACTTTATCGACTGGACCATTCAGCACCGAGAGAACCCAAACAAGCTACTGGCCTGGCATTGTGGCAACGCGCCGGTCAGCCTGGCTCGTGATGCCACGGCGACCGCGCTGCGGTCGCGCAGAGACATGAAAGGCGAGCTCCCCGTGAAGGGGGGGGATCCCATGGCGGGCCTGTATCAATTCCAAATCAGGCCAGGTGTGGTGA
>CAYQDH010000323.1:0-6546 GCA_964416075.1 uncultured Anaerolineales bacterium
CGACCTCGTCATTGAGCAGGTTCTGCGCCTCGATCTCTCCCAGGTTCGTATGCACGACGACCTTGTCCACGATCGCGGGCACGCGCACCTTGAGTTCGGCGCCCATGCGGTGGGCCTGTACCCTCACCGCATTTTCCTTTTCGTCGACGCGATACTGCCCCCGCGGCCCCCCCTCCACGACGATCTGGGACTCGTCCGTGCCCATCAACTTGATAGAGCCCATCGCGTTATGCACGTGCAGGGCCATCCCCTCGTTTGCCGCGATGCGTTGTGGCGTCGTGTCAAGGCCCGCCTGAAAAGGATCTTCCTGGCGCGCCCAGTCTCCCATCGGCCAGTGAAAGTGGGCCTTGCCGGCATGGCGCATGAAATGTTGCGCCCCGCGAGCCATGTTTTCAAAGGGAAACTCCCAAGTTCCCCCGGCCTTTTCTTTGGGCGCTTCTTCGCCCAGGGCCTCCAGCAACCGCGCCGCTTCGTCGGCGTTGATCTTGCCTTCCGCCAGCATGCGCAACACGGTCATTTTCTCCTCGTTCATCTTCTCACCTTTCTCTACGCCTTGCGTGCTCACGAGCGATCCACCCGCTTGAGACGATCCAGTTGCTCCGCCGCCTTGCTGGCGGTGAGCCGGCCCTCACTCAGCTGCGATAGGATCTCCCGCCGCACAGCGGCTAGTTCTGCCTCATTCGGCGTTGTCTCCTCGGCGCCTTGTGGCCCTTCGCCGGCTTGATCAGCGCCGGCCTCGTAGCCCAGTTCGCGCACCACATCGTTCAGCCGCGTGCGAAGCGCCCAATACGATTGCCCCAGCTCGCGCTCCATGTCTTTCAAGTTGCCGCGGTTCTTGACAAAGAGCTCGATAAAGTCCAGGCTCTCCGCCGCCAGCTTGCACCATTTGCACGGCTCGTATCGCGCCAGGATCACCGTCTCGCAAGACTTGCAGCTAAGCCGGGTAACCTCCAGATCGCCGCCACAGTTTGGACACTTGCTAAGGATTCGCCGCATGCTAGCTCTCCTTTCCTAGCGTATCATATCATGAATTTTGTTGAATGTCAATAGATTTGCGTTATAAATTCCAATAGATCAAAAAATTGATTTTTACTCCAAGTTTCTTGGCGTCCTTCGCGCCTTGGCGGTTCCACGTCTTTGCTTTCTCGCCCTCGCCCAGGTAGAATCCCTACATCCTGGTGGGGGTCCATGCCCATGCCCAAGCCCAAGCGCAGGAGCGTCCTCTTCGTCCCGGCCATCCGGCCGCGCTTCTTGGTGCGCGCCCTGGGCGGGGAGGCGGATACGCTGATCCTGGACCTGGAAGATAGCGTCGCTAGTGCGGCAAAGGAGGAGGCGCGCCAGAACCTGCGCGCCTGGTGGCCTGCTGCTTACGATGGGCCCCAAGAGCTGGCCCTTCGCATGAATCCCCCAGACAGCCCTTACTATGCTGAAGACATAGCCCTGCTGAGCGCCCTCCGACCTCACAGTGTGGTTCTACCCAAGGCCGAAGCGCCGGATCAAGTCGCGACGCTCAGTGTGCAATTGGATCAGTTGATGCCCACCGCAAGACAATCCATGGAGATCATCCCTATGATCGAGACCCTGCAGGGGCTCGATCACTTGCGCGATATCCTGGTCGCCTCGCCGCGGGTGACGGCTCTCTTGGTGGGGGCGGAAGACTTGGTGAGCGAGATGGGCGTGGCGCGGGGCTCTCTGGCCGACGACCCATTGCTCAACCATGTGCTGATTCAGGTGGCCCTGGCCTGTCACGCCCATCATGTGCAAGCCCTGGGCCCCATCCATCGCGGCTATGGCAGCGAGGAACACCTGCGCACCCTGGAAGAGGAGGCGGTTTACCTCAAGAGACTGAATTACCGCGGTCAGTCGGCCATTCATCCCACGCAACTGCCGGTTCTGAATCGCGTTTTCGACATCACGCCACAGGAGATCGCCCGGGCCAGCCGTGTCGTGGCCCTCTTTAGGGATACCGAGCGCCAGGGCTCGGCCGTGGTGGTCCAGGGCGCGGAAATGGAGGACCTGCCGTCGCTGAAAGCGGCCCAGGCCCTCCTGCGCTATGCCGAGGAGCATGGCTTTCCCCGCGCCGCACCGCTGGTCGATGCGCCACTCGTCACACGATGATCCGGGCCCAGTATCCTATGCCGGCGCTGACCATGTAAAGGCGGGCGGCAACTGGGGAAAGTGGTTCACATCGAATTGGGTGACCGTCTGTTTGCCAAAGAATTGCCAGTCCGCGAAATCCAGTAGTGCCGACCAATCGGCGAGGGTGTGGCCGTGGCCGCCCTCACGGCACCAGATCCCGATACGTTGCTCGACCCCTAGCATCCGGTATGCCTCTCTCGCCGCGAGGTGAGTTTGCCAGGTGCCGCTGGGGTTGGCCCACAGGTCGCTCAAGCCCTCGGTGCTCAGCAAGGGACGCGGTGCTACCAGCGCCTTTAGACTGTGCTGGTCGAAGGGCAATTCGGCTTCTCGACCCACGAACTCGGCCAAGCGCGGCGCGAACCAGTATGGGAAACGGCTCACGATGTCGGCCAGCGTTTCGCTCTTGGGCCCCTGCCAGCGATAGCACCCCGCTCCGCTGCACCCCGAATCGTTGGGCGCGGTGAGCGCGACACGCTCATCGGTGGCGCCTGCTAACAGCACGGCCTTGCCACCGCGCGAATGCCCGGTGATGGCGATATGCGCCCCATCCACCGTGCCGACTGTGCTCAGGAAATCCACGCACCGGTGATAGCCCCAAGCCCAGGCGGCCAGCGCCCCGAACGTCTCTTCCGGGTAAGCCGCATAGAGTCCTTGGGTGCGCCCGGGGTCCGCGGCGTCGGGCGCGATGATCGTACGGTCGAACACTGCCAGTATGTAGCCTCGGCGCAGCACCTCTCGCGCTATCTCGTCCGACGGGCCACCCCAGCACGCATCGCCGTTCAACACCACCGGAAATGGCCCCTTTCCGACGGGTACCCGCAACTCGAGCGGCAATCGCAGGGTCGGTTTGACACCCAATGTAAGCTCGCACAGCAGCCGTCGCGCTCCCTCCGCCTGCGACGCTGCCTCCTCCAAGAGCAGCGCTCCCTGCACCGATGCGGGAGGCGGCAGCCGCCCGTACTGGATATCCAAAATGAGATCGCGTAATTCCTGCTGTCGGGCCGGCCAGTCAGCCGCGTTACGCACGCGGCATCCATCCTCGAATGTAAAGAGATCGGGCAGCTCTGCACCGCGATAATCTGCCATCACTAAACTCCTCTATCCTACGCTTGGCGTCACATGGTTTTCTCGTGCCGCACTCTTATCGCCGCTCTGATGCCCCCTCTCCCATCGAGCGCACGGGAGAGGAAGCAGGGGGTGGGGGCTCTTGCTTATCCAAACACCGCCCTCATCCTCTCACAGTAGTACTGCACGTTCTCCCATTTGGCATCGGGAGCGATCCGATGGTCTGGGCAGGGGATGAACCCTCCCAGGTCCACCAGAGCTTTCAGGCGTTCGATCTCGCCATCGATCGCCGCATAATCTCGTGCAAAGAGCACCTTGTTGGTCCCACCCACGCCGCGCAGCTCGCGACCGTACTTGGCCCGCCAAGGCGCGATGCTCGCTGCCCAGGTGCCCACCTCGATGGGGAACATCGTGTTCACCCCGTGCTTGAACCAGGTGGGTATCAGCGCATCGATCTTGCCGTCGCAATCCAGGGAAACGATATTCAGCCCATACTTGTGCAACAGGTCGGTGATCCTCTGATAGTGGGGCCCCACCTTGCGCTCGAATACACCCGGGTTGATCAGGGGGCCGCTCTTGTAGCAGATATCTTCCCAGAAATGCCCGAAATCGAACTTGGCTCCGGAGGCCAGGATGATCTCAGCACATCGATAACATAGCTCGCCCACGGTGTTGATCATCTCGTCGAACAGTGGCTCGTCGTCTGCCAGCAGATAGATCGACCCTTCCAGGGTTAGCCAGTTGCGCATGTTGCCGTACAGGCTGCCGCAGTGCAGGCCGACCGGCACATCGCGGTTACTGTCGTCCTTTAGTGCCTCCAGCCTGGTGCGGTCGATGCGTTGCTCCGCGAACTGCAGGCGCGGCAGGTACCATTCCTCCCACTCTTTACGGCCCTGGAGCAGATGACCTACGCGGGTCGGGATGCCGCTCGTGCCCTCTTTCTGTAGAACGATCGCGCCCTCCCCGTCGAGCACTTTGCGGAAGCCGTCCGGTAGTTCCTCCAGCACCCGTGGCTCAAAGGCTGGCAATAGGTTGGTCTGCGCGCCATAGGTGGTATACCAGTTAAAATCAAAGCCCAGCCGCGTGGCGATGGCGCTCTCCTTCTCGTTGCCGTCGCCCACCCCCACGATCTCGTCGGTGGCCAGGTGCCCCTCCTGACGCCATTTCTCCAGCGTCTCCTCCCAGAAGCCAAAATGCACCACCGGCATGCGGTCATAATCCTGGTAGTTCAGAATGGCCATCGCCCGTTGGCGGTTATTCATCGTTTTCTCCTCCTAGACTGCCCCTCGCTCGGTGTATTCCCATAGGAGCGCCAGATAATCGCGATATTGGGCCATCGATACCCCCGGCGGCGTCTGGTGGTCCACGCCGGGGACAAAACCGCCCTGGCGCATGATCGGCAATAGGCGCTCCCATTCGGCGCGCATGGCCTCCGTGCCACGTGTCATAGTCATCTTGTCGAAAGCGCCAATGATCCGGAAATCGGGGTGGCGTTCCCGAACGCGGGCGATATCCACCCCCGACTGCCGTTCAAAGGGCAGTAATCCCTCCACCCCTCCCTCGATGAACCAGGGCAGGCACGATTCCACATTGCCATCAGAATCGACCATGGGCACCACGCCAAGCTGCTTGATCAGTGGCGTCAGCTCGAGGTAGTACGGTAGCATGAACTCGCGAAAGAGCTCGTGCGATAGCATGGGGCCGTGGTTATAGGACATGTCTTCGGCATAGGTCATGAATTCGGGCTCGATAACCTTGCTCATGCCGGCCAGGACGCGCTTGTTGAAGGCCAGCAGGTCCTCGTTGATCCTCTTCATCAGTGCGGGCTGGTCGTAAAAGGCGTACAGGTGCCGCTCGATCCCCAGCAGCGTGCGCGGAAACCAAAAGAACCCGTTGAGGGTGAACCACGCAGCGAGCTCTCCTTGCTTGTGGCGCTCGCGCACCTCTTGCGGAAAGGCGGTCTCCCAATCGACCTCCGGGTAGAGGTACTCACGGACGGCCTCGTAACTCTTCATATCGCTTACCGGGCCCTGGCCGTGGGGCATGGTCGGGTAGCCCGGCTTCTGAATAGGAAACCACGACTGCCACACCGGGTCCAAGTGAAAGAACTCCATGATCGCCACCACCCCCGCCTCCCCCTGGGGGCGGTCGCGAGGCAAGCCCTCGCTCTCCCAGCGCAGGATGGTCTGGTCCCACCATGTAGCCCACTCGAAGCGGGGCAATCGGTCGACCCGCTCGAAGCGTAGCAGGTGCCGGAATCGGTCTCGGTTGTTCAACGGTAATCACCTCACACCAAGCTTATGGCATCTTCCACCAATGACGCGTCATCGATATGGCGCGCGATCATAGCACGTCGCCCATGCCGCGTCAACCGGCGCACTGCTAATTACGCTTGCGCACGCTCCCCGCTCGCGCGCACTTGACCAGTGCCTGCTATCTGCTGCATGATATCGGCGATCGCATGAGACATTCAAGGAGGTCGACTATGGCTCGAGTACTGGGCGTCCTTGGCAGCGCGCGCAAAGATGGCTATACGGTGCAGGTCCTGGACAAGCTGCTGCAGGCGGCCGCCGCCGTCCCTGGCGTGGAGGTGGAGATGGTCCACCTGCTGGATTATCAGTTCGGGCCTTGCCGCTCTTGTTACGAGTGTATCCGCCGGACGGACCACCGCTGCATCCTCAAGGACGACATGGGCCAGCATGGCGCTGGGCTTCTGTGGCAAAAAACAGAGGCGGCTCACGCTATGGTGTGGGCCTCGCCCGTGCACTGCTGGACCGCCGACGCCCTGATGCACCTCTTTATCGAGCGCCTGTACCCCTATCTGTGGAGCGGGGAGTTGAAGGGGATGCCCGTAGCCACTCTCGCCGTGGCTAGCAACCAGGGGTTCCAGCTTGTGGCGCATGAGATGCTCTGCCAGTGGGCCTTTATCAGCGGCACTCGCTATATCGGCGGGATACCAGTGCACACCGCTTACCTGGACGCGTCGCTATCAGAGGCTGCCTATCTGGGCCGCCAGATCGCCGAGGCGGCGCTGCAAGATCAGACCGATGGTCGTCATCCTCTCTCGGATGAGGAGATGTGGCTGGCCTACCAGGGCAAGCCGTGGGCGGTCTATCCGCACTATGTAGAGAACCTGACGCGCGGCACGGGCCGGGCCGAGGAGTCGCTCATCCACTATGGGCTGGCCCAGGGGACCTTCAGGCGTCCCGCTGCTGTGGCCCTCCTGGCCCAGGCGGATGCGGCCATGGCCGATTTCCAGCGCCATCGCGATCTGGGTGAGGAGCGGCCTGCGCTGCAGGCGCTGGTCAGGGCGAGCGCCCTTTGGACCCATGCCACCTGGAG
>CAYQDH010000324.1:0-333 GCA_964416075.1 uncultured Anaerolineales bacterium
GGAGGGGCTGGTGGAGAACGTCGCCAATGAGCTGTACGAGGTGCTGCCGTAATGCTTTTGCCGCGGGCGACAAGGTGGTGCTGCGCGGGAGTGGTACGGCCATCTGCCAGGACCCTGGGTGCGGGGCCGACGCGACCGGCAAGCCGACCAAGTGGATGTACATCTCTATCTTGCGCTTCGCGGACGGCAAGGTCGCCGAATTGTGGAACAACTTTGATGCGCTGACCTCTCTCCATGAAGTCGGTGCTGCCTCGCTGCCGTGAGATAATAGGTAGCGCAGGCGCGCGTGGCGCCTTCGTGAACGACATTCCCGTGCACTCCGTGAGGCTCCCG
>CAYQDH010000324.1:343-6511 GCA_964416075.1 uncultured Anaerolineales bacterium
AAACCCGTGGCCTGCGTTGCCTGGAAGAGGATGAAGGATTGGTAGTTCGTCTCGTGCCGGATTGCGTCTCGGGTGCCCAAGCGTGTGGTCTGCTCCAGTTAGCCTCTACACCCAATCCTTCATCCCTACACATAATGATCTTTTCCATTGGGGTGCGGTCTTTGTAGCGGTGAAGGAACCGGAGAGGAGAAGCAGTCCGGCAGCCAACGCGCATGGTCGCCCGAGACTCACTCTGGCACGAAACACCCTACGGTTCCTTCACCCACTGTCGGCTTATTCCGTACCGTGCCCATGACAGAGGTCGATCATGCCAAGCGTCCGATCATTACCGCATTAATTAGTTAAAAACCATCAGGTGGTCGCCAGGGCGGTGTACCGCGGCACCCACGAGGGCGACTTTCCGTGGGGACCGCATCCGCCCTACAAGCCCAGCGGCAAGCCGGTGGAGTTCGGGGAGATCTATATCTCACGTATCGAAGACGGCAAGATCGCGGAGGACTGGTTTTCCACGGACTTATCCGAGGTGTGGCGCCAGTTTGGGGCCCTGCCGGCATAGCGGTATCGTTGGGCGAAACCAGAGGGACGCGGTAATGGATACCGCGGCTACGGGCTGGGCGGGGATCCTGGTGCAGTCGAAACCAGGGGGACGCGGTATGGATACCGCGGCGACAGGTTCAGAGGGCGCAGGTGCTCGCTGAGGGCGATGACCTGCTCGATGTTGCCGTCGGGACGCAGGATGTCCCCGGCGTTGATGATGTTTCGCGCGCGGAGCGCCCGGACGACGCGCTCGCCCGGGTCCTAACTGCCCATCTCCTCGGGGAAATGCTCCCCTTGCTTTGTGAGGAATACAGCAGGTGGCCTCCACCACCCGGCGCATGATCTCCAGGCCGGCCAACTCCTTCACGTAATGCCCTCGCGGGCGTCATGTGCCGTCGTGTGCCATTGAGGTCCAGGTGGCGCAGGTCGCCCCTGGGGTGTGCAGGGTGGTGCAGCGCTCGCGCCCCTGCCCCTGGACCGTCTTTTCTACATTACCCGTGTATTCGATGTCGTACCCGTCGGAGAGGTGGATACGGAAGCCCCAGGAGCGGGCCTGGAGCCCCGCGGTCCGAGGTAGGGGCGGGCAAGATGCTGCTGCTCGGTCGAGGGGACGCGATACAGGGGAGCGGGCCTGGAGCCCCGCGGTCCGGGGGAGGGGCGGGCAAGATGCTGCCGCTCGGTCGAGGGGACGCGGTACAGGGGAGCGGGCCTGGAGCCCCGCGGTCCGGAGAGACGCGGGCTTGTATTGGGGGCGGGGTGGCGGTAGACTCGGAGCAGATCAAAGGCAGCTCATGAGTAGGATAGGAGGTGTATGATATGTACGGGGATCTAGCGCGGGTGATGCGCGGGGTGACGAGTTATCGGGTGTCGTCCTGGGACAGCTCTGGGAAGAACGTCGATTTCCTGCAGTTGCAGCCCGGGCAGACGGTGACGCTGTTGCAGGCGGAGGGGCCGGGCAAGGTGACGCATTTCTACTGGACGACGATCAACGCCAGCCGCTTTCACTTCCGGCAGTTGGTGCTGCGCGCCTGGTGGGATGGGGAGGCGACGCCGAGCATCGAGGCGCCGCTGGGCGACCTGTTCGGGGTGCCGCACAGCACGCCGGTGGTTTTCCAGTCGCTGGGGGCGGTGGTGAACCCTGGGGCCGCGGGGGTGATGACCTGGGGGCTCAACTTGTACTTGCCGATGCCCTTTGCATCCTCGGCGAGGATGGAGCTGACGTACGAGGCGATCCCGGATGTGCCGGCGGATGTGATGGCCTTTTGGTACCATATCGAGCTGGAACGCTATGCGGAGCTGCTGCCCGACGATGTGGGGCGCTTGCACGCGCAGTGGCGGCGGGAGAACCCCACCACCTCCAAGGCGGGGACCGAGGCCGATTCGCCGATCTGGAATGGGGCCAACGTGGGCGGCCTGGAGAACTATGTGGCGCTGCAGGCCGAGGGGTGTGGCCAGATGGTGGGTCTGCACCTGCAGGTGGATAACCTGGGGGGCGGGTGGTACGGTGAGGGGGACGATATGGTGTTCGTGGATGGATATTTGGCGGCGGGGCCTCGCCGACGCATCCCTATGCCGGGCCGTACACCGGGTTTCACCGGGTGGAGAACCCCAACTACTCGGGCAAGAATGCCATGTACCGCTGGTACCTGGCGGACCCCATCCGCTTCGACAAGTCGCTAACTTGGACGATCGAGCATGGCCACGACAACTGCTATGCCAACGATTACACCAGCCTGGCCACCTGGTACCAGATCGAGCCGCACGCGCCCACCCCGGCGCTGCCGGATGTGGCGGGCCGCATTCCTCGCTTCCCGGAGGTGGTGATGCGGGCCGAGGCGGCGCGGGCTGGCGCTCGATTGGCGCTGGACCGGATGCAGCGAGAAGGGGCCAAGGGGGAGGTTGTGAGGCCGCTTTGGGAGCGGTTTGGCGCCGGGTGCCGGGCGATGTTGGAGGGGCGCGATGCCGACGCGCTGAAAGAGTTTCAAGGGATCACTGGGTGATGTGGGGAGGATGAACGGAGACGATCCGGGGCCGTAGCAGGCCAGTCTACATACAACAAGGGTCGAGGTGAGTGTCCCATGAGCAACTTCTTGCCGAGCTTTCCTTACGGTGCGGTGTACTATAGGCGGTCCAACCCGCCGCGAGAGGACTGGGAGCGCGACTACCGGACCGCCGCGGAAGACGGGATGAACACCTTCCGCCACTGGTTCCTCTGGTCAGCGATCGAGATCGCCCCCGGCCAGTACGATTGGGAGCCCTACGACCGGCAGCTGGACCTGGCCGCGGCGAACGGCATGAAGACGGTCATCGCCGAGATGATCACCGCCGCGCCGGAGTGGGCCTTTCGCCGTTTCGCCCACGCGCGCTACGAGACCGCTGCGGGGCGCCCCTTGGAGAGCGGCATGAGCGGGAGCTGCGCGACGGGGGGATTCCCGGGGCTGTGCCTGGACAACGACGACTATCGGGCCGTCGCGGAGGCCTTTTTGCGGGCCCTGGTGACTCGCTACCGGGGCCATCCCGGCCTGGGCGGCTATGATGTCTGGAACGAGTGCAACATCCGCCCCGATACCTGCTATTGCCCGGCGACGGCCGCGGCCTTCCGGCGGTGGCTGCTGGAACGATACGACGACCTGCGCACCGTGGCCGAGCGCTGGCATCGCTACAGCCTGGCCGAGTGGGAGGATATCACCCCGCCGCGGGAGCTGGGCCCCTATCCGCACGTGTTGGATTGGCTGCAGTTCCGCATCGACAACGCCTATCGCTGGATGCGCTGGCGCGTGGAGCTGATCCGTGGCCTCGATCCCGACCATCCGATCACCGCCCACGGCGTGGCCGGCACGCTGACCAGCATGGCCGACCACGCGGCCGACGACTGGCGCGCGGCGGCGGAGGTGGAGAGCTATGGCCTGACATGGGTGGCCTGTCGCAAGGGGGACGAGCCCTGGAAGCAGTGGCATGCCGTGGACCTGACCCGCGCCGCCTCGCGCGGCAAGCGCTTCTGGCATTCCGAGGCGCAGGGCGGCCCGCTGTGGATGCAGCCTCAGCTCCCCGGGCGCCCGCGCGACGACGGCCGCATCCCAGACCCGCAGGATCTGCGCTATTGGCACCTGCTCTCCTTCGCCGGGGGCGCCACCGGCCTGCTATACCCCCGCTGGCGGCCGCTGCTCGACGGGCCGCTCTTCGGCGCCTTTGGGCCCTATGCCCTGGACGGCTCGCGCACCCCGCGCTCGGCGATGAGCAGCGACCTGGCGCGCTGGGCCAACGCCCCGGAGCAGGCTGCGCTGTGGCGCTCGCGCCCCGTCCGCGGCGAGGTGGGGATCGTCTATGTGCCCGAGACCCAGCTCATGGCCTACGCTCAGCAGGGCCATACGGCGTATTACGCCCAGTCGATGCAGGGCGCCTATCGCGGATTCCTGGCCCACAACATCCAGGCCGATTGGGTGCACCTCGACGACATCGCCCAGTACGATCTGCTCTACCTGCCCTTTCCGTTCATGTTGTCGCACGAGACCGCGGACGCGTTGCGGAACTGGGTGGCCGCTGGCGGCACGCTGGTGTCGGAGGGGTGCCCGGCCTATTTCGGAGATGGGGGCCACGTGGGAACTATCCAGCCGAACTATGGCCTGGATGAGCTGTTTGGGGCGCGGGAGAGCAGCGTGGAGTTCACGCCCGACCTCCTCGGCGACCTGCGCGTGGACATGGGCGGCACGCCGGTATGGGGCGGCCTCTTTATGCAGGCCTACCGGCCCACCACCGGCGAGGCGGTGGGCTGGTACGAAGATGGCCAGGTGGCCG
Organism: uncultured Anaerolineales bacterium; assembly: GCA_964416075.1. Lineage (GTDB taxonomy): Bacteria > Chloroflexota > Anaerolineae > UBA1429 > UBA1429 > CAYQDH01. The sequence continues at coordinate 4,676 of CAYQDH010000324.1, forward strand.
TGGTAGACAACCGTTACGGCCAAGGCAAGACGCGGCTGATCGGCACCATGGCCGGGGCGGGCTACTATGCGCATGGGGTGACGGGCGGGCATGACCCCGACGGCCCGGCGCCGTTCTACGCGCAAGTGCTGGCGTATGGCAGCGCCTACGGCGGCGTGGAGCAGCATGTCATATCCAGCGATCCGAGCATCACCGCGCGGCTGCACAGCGGTGCGGGCGGCGACTATTTGTGGGTGGCGAACCCCACGCGCCAGCCGCGACCGGTCCAGCTGCGGCTGGGCTCCGCCTGGGGTCCATACCGCGCCGTCCGTTCACTCTGGGGCGCGGAGGCCAGCGTAACAGGGCAATGCGTCACGCTGGTGTGCCCCGAGCGCGATGTGTGTGTGCTCGCCCTGAGCTAGGGCGATGGCTGCCGGGGCGTAATGGGTGACTGAACCGTATCACCCGCTGTAACAAGCCTGACGAACCGCCGGACGAGGACGCGCCTGTCCGGCGGTGTAAGAGGGGGTAAGGGCCCGGCGGTCGCTCATGAGTAAGGCATGCCCGGCCGGTAGTAGGCCGGGCTGTCATCGCCGGGCCGGCAGATGCGCCGCATCTGCCCCAAGCCGTTCACCTCCTGCTCTAGGCCATCCATGTTGGGATCGACATAACGAGCGAACCAAGCCTCCATGCGCTCGTTCAGCTCCCGGATGCGCCCCGCCTGGGCCGGGTCCGCGATGAGGTTGCGGCGCTCGCCGGGGTCGTTGGCCAGATCCCACAGCTCGTCGGGGCCATCGGGATGGCGGCGCACGAGCTTCCAGTCGCGGGTGCGCACCATGCGCGTGTTGCCGTACTCGTCGAAAAGCACCACATCCTCGCGCCCCTCATCGTGGTCCCCACGCAGCACCGGCAGAAAGCTGCTGCCCGGCAGGTTGCGTCCCTCGGGGCAGGGCAGGCCCAGGTAGTCCAGCAGCGTGGGCATGAAATCGTAGGACGAGACCATAGCCTCCGGCGCGAGGCCCTGGGGCAGGCGACCGGGGTGAGAGAAGATGGCCGGGACGCGAATCGAGTTCTCGTACATATTGCGTGGCTCGGTGCCGTTGCCCTTGCCCCAGAAGCCGTGGTGGCCGCAGCTAAAGCCGTTGTCGCTGATAAAGATGACCAGCGTGTCCTCGGCCAGTCCGAGGGCCTCCACCCGGTCCAGGATGCGGCCGATGTTGGCGTCCATGGCGGTTACGGCGGCAAAGTAGCCCTTGAGCATCTCGCGGTTGCCCAGGCACTGGTCGGTGAGGGAGACGGCCCAGGGATGCCGGGGCTCCTGGGGGCAGGAGGCGAAGGCGCAGTCGTCGTACGAGTCGACGATGGCCTGCGGGTGCCCGGTCCAGGGGCTGTGAGGCGCGGTATAGTGCACGCTGAGATAAAAGGGCTGCGCGTCGCGGGCATGCTGTTGCAGAAAGGCCAGGGCGTCGTCGGTGATGGCGTCGGTGATATAGCCGGGCTCGTCGATGGGCTGGCCGTCGCGCACCATGGGGGCGTTGTTGTAGGGGCCGCCGCCGAGCTGGTGTACGTACCAATGGCTGAAGCCGTGTTGGGGCAATTGGCTGGCGCCCAGGTGCCACTTGCCGCTGATGCCGCAGCGCCAGCCGTGCGCCGCCAGGACGTCGGTGTAGCAGACCTCGCCCTCTAGGTAGGCACTGGCGTCAGGACCCATATTGCCGCCACGCAGCCAATCGTGTACGCCATGCTGGGAGGGGATGCGCCCGGTGAGCAGGGTGGCGCGGGAGGGCGAGCAGACGGGCGTGGCCACAAAGAGGTTCCGCATGCGCACGCCTCGAGCGGCCAGGCGGTCGAGGTGGG
>CAYQDH010000325.1:0-6499 GCA_964416075.1 uncultured Anaerolineales bacterium
CTGGGGGAGTCCAGAGGGGGGGGAACCCCCTCTGGTGCACGGTGCGGGCAAGTCGGCCATGGGTGAAGGAACCGTAGGGCGTTTCGTGCCAGAATGTGTCTCGATGTACCTTGCGCGCTGGCGGGTCCTGTGTGTCTCGACGCCGGTTCCTTCACCCCTACAAAAAAAGCATAAAAATATAGAAAACCGCAAAATGTAGGGATGAAGGATTGGGTGTAGGGGCTGGCTGGACCAGGTAACACACGAAAGAAAACGAATCGCTCTGGAGCGCAGAACGAACTACCAATCCTTCATCCTCTTCGCGCGCGACGCCGGTCACGAACTTGTGCTGAGCCCTGCCGAGCCCTGCGGACCAGTCCGCCGAATCGTTGGCCTGCAAGCCAAACCCGCCTTACGCGGTGATCCGGGATTATTGTATAATCGTCGGCATCGCTATGCCGTCGGCATGAGAACGCCGACCGATGTCTCGCGCTTCAGTATTGGAGAGGACGCACCGATGACCACCTCACTGCTCGTGCTCAAGCTCGCCGCGACCCCGCTCCTGATCGCCATCGTCACGCTGATCGGGCGCCGCTGGGGGCCCGGGGTGAGCGGCTGGTTCATCGGCTTCCCGCTCGTATCCGCCCCCATCTCCCTCGTGTTGGCCCTGCAATACGGGCCGCAGTTCGCCGACCAGGCGGCGCTCGGCTCGCTGGGCGGCCAGGCGTCGGTGTGCGCCTATTGCCTGGCCTACTGCCTCGTGGCGCAGGCGGCGAGCTGGCCAGTCAGTGTCGCCGCCGGCCTGGCGTCGTTCCTGGCGCTGACCTTTTGCTGGAACGCGTTGAGCCCGGGGCTGCTGGCAACCCTGGCGATCAATGTCGTGGTGGTGCTCATCACGCTGCGCCTCATCCCCAAGCGTTCCGCTCCCACCGCGGCGGTGCGGCATCCGGCGTGGGATATCCCGGCGCGCATGGTCATCGCCGCGGCTTTTGTGTTGGGACTGACCGGCTTTGCCAGCCTGCTCGGGCCGCACTTGAGTGGGCTCGTGGCCATGCTTCCGGTGTTCACCACCATCATGGCGCCCTTTGCGCACCATCAGCAGGGCGCCGCGGCCGCGATCCAGCTCCTGCGCGGCCTGGTACTCGGTTCCGTCGCGTTCGGCGCTTTTTACCTGGTCATCGTCGCCTGCCTGCCGGCGACACCGATCGCCTGGTCCTACCTGGCCGCTGCCATCGGCTCCATCGGGGCGAACTCTGCCGTGCTGCGCTTCGCCATGCCCAAAGCATTCCCGGAATGAATTCCGTGCTGCTAGACGAAATGCATTGAAATGCATTATAAACCCGTTGTTTATGTTATTGACCGTATTGATCGTTTCCCAACGTGATTTATCACGTTTTGTTTAGCAGAATTCATTCCGGGAACATTCACGGCCACGTGGCGGCTATCGTGTTAGCGCGTTAATCCGTCAGCATTCATAATCACGTTTTGGTGCGCTCTAGTACGTTTTAACGTACTTGGTTTACCAGCATTGGGTTCGAAACCCAATGCTGCTCTGGCAAACGAAACGTGATGAATCACGTTATGATGGGGTCTAGTACGTTTTAACGTACTTGGTGTGCCAGCATTGGGTTTCGAACCCAATGCTGGGTGGCGTGGCGCACGGTAGGTTTTCTTACAAGCCCAGGGCGGCGAGCAGGGATACGATCAGCTGCACCATGAAATGGTCCAGGCTCAACCGCCGGTCGATGACCCACTGGCCACGGATCCTGCACCGCTCGGGATCATAGCCGCCATCGCGCAAAAGGTCCGCTTGCCGCATCCGCATGTCCGTTACTGTGAATCCTGGAAACATAATTCCACCTCCTGCTGCTGGGGCGCATCGCGCGCCGTTCCCTATCTTCAGCCTCATTGTAGCAGGGGGGCATCTCCGCGCCGTCTACAAAAGCGTCTCAAATCACCGGGTTGTCGCGGCGTCGCCCCCTGCCTGCGACCCAGGGCTTTGGCAAAGTCGGTACGCCCGTCACCCTGAGCGCAAGCGAAGGGTCTCCACTCTAGTAAACGGGGATTCTTCGCTTCGCTCAGAATGACATAACCGCGGCCATGACAAAGCCCCTGCCGGCGACCCCACCCCGCTTGGCTTCCGCCTCTCCGTGTGCTATGATCGCGGTGACCGTGATAGTTCGCCTTGTTCCGCCGCGTTCCGGCGTATCGGCAGCTCGCTGCTGTCCCCGCTGAGGGCTGGCACGAGCCACGAGTCAAAGCGGCGGTTACTAACGCTCCCATGACCGCCCGAGTCGTCCGGGAAGGAGTCCCATGCCCAACACCCTGCTCATCGAACAGAACGTCCCCGCGCGCATGAGGGACGGCGTCACGCTCTATGCCGATGTGCTGCGTCCCGCCGACGACGTGCGTCACCCGGTGCTCTTGATGCGTCTCCCCTACGGCAAGGGGTTCTCGTTCGGCGCGTTGATGAACGTGATGCAGGCTGTGAGCGCGGGGTATGTGGTCATCGTGCAGGATTGCCGTGGGCGTTTTGCCTCCCAGGGCGCGTTCGACTATTTCCACAGCCTACCCCAGGAGGGACCCGACGGCTATGACACGGTGGAGTGGGCTTCCGCGGTGCCCTACGCCGATGGCCAGGTGGGCATGTTCGGCGGCTCCTATTTCGGCTGGACGCAATGGGCCGCCGCCATGCAGCGCCCGCCGCACCTGCGCGCCATCGCCCCGGCCATCACCTGGGCCAGGGCGACCGATGGGCTGGCCTATCGCGGCGGGGCGATGGAGTTGGGAACCGGCCTGAATTGGTATCTATCGATGAGCCTAACGGCGGTGGGCCGCAGGCTGGCGGCGGACGGCGTCCCGCCGGAACGGATCGCCGGGACGGTGGGCAAGGTCGCTTCCGCCCTCGATCGCCTCAGCACGGGCGGCTACGGCCAGGTTCCCCTGAACGACGTGCCGACTCTGCGCGAGGTCGGGTTGTCCGAGCTCATCAGGCCGGTGCTCGACGGCGGGCCGGGCGCATTGCCCCAGGCCTGGAACGTGGTGCATGCCGCGGTGGAGGTGCCGGCCCTGAACATCGGCGGCTGGTACGACATCTTTAGCCAGCCTACGCTGGATGCCTTCAGCGCCATGCGCGCCGCGGGCCGCCCCTCCCAGTTGGTGATGGGTCCATGGATCCACGGCACCGAGCTGCGCTCCACCATCGGTGAGGTCGATTTCGGCGCGGGAGCGGGGGCCGCCTCCATTGGCCTGCAGACCAGCCTGACAGCCCTGCAGCTACGCTGGTTCGACCACTGGCTCAAGGGGGTGGATAACGGCGTGGAGCGCGAGCCGCCCGTCAAGGTGTTCACGATGGGCCAGAACCGCTGGCTGGACCTGCCCGATTGGCCCCCCGCCGAGGCGCGCGCGCAATCCTTCTACCTGCACGCAGGTGGCCGACTGCATGCCTCTGCACCCACCGACGCGCTCGCGCTGACCCACTATGCCTACGACCTGGCCGACCCCGCGCCCACGCTGGGCGGGAATACCCTCATGGTGGGCGTCTATCCCGCGGGGGTACAAGACCAGCGGCCCCTGGCCCGCCGCCCCGACGTGCTCACCTTCCTCGGCGCGCCCCTGGAACGGCCCATGACCATCATGGGCCGCGTCACGGCCAACCTGTGGGTCTCCTCCTCCGCGCCGGACACCGATTTCGTGGTGCGCCTGCTCGATGTGCTGCCCGACGGCACGATGCACAACCTGTGCGACGGCATCCTGCGCGCGCGTTACCGCGACGGGCTGGATACGCCGCGCTTTTTGGAGCCCGGTGCGGTCTATGCCCTGCCCATCGACCTGTGGTCCACGGCGCACACCGTGCCGGCCGGGCATCGCCTGGGGGTGATGGTCACCAGCGCCAGCTTCCCGCGCTGGAGCCGCAACTGGAACACCGTAGAGGACCCCGCGGCGGCCACCAGCGGGCCGATCGCCCAACAGGCCATCTGGCACGACGCCGCGCACCCGTCCCACATCGTGCTGCCGGTGATGCCCGCGTAGAACCCGCATCCGGCTTGTTCATGGTTCTGCCGGGCGTCCTGTGTACCTGCCGGATCTTGTAAACCCGGAACCGGCCCATCGGCTGGGCTGGCTCCGGGCCACAACAAGGAGGGTCTATCAACGGCATGGAGATTACCAAAGATACGCGGGTCTCGGATATCTTGCAGGAGTACGGCGACATCGCCGAGGTGATGGAGCTCTTTGGGGTCAAGAGGGTGGGGCGCTTTTCCGTCAGGGCGTTGTTAGCCAAGGTCCTGACCGTGGAGCGGGCGGCGCGCGTTCACCGGGTGCCCCTGGATGAGTTTCTTGATATGCTCAAGAAGGCCACCCAGCCAAAAGAGAACGCCGGCTGAAGAAGTGGCCAAGCGCCGCTACTCGAACCGGAAGCGCCACGCGCCGACGGCGAAAAAGACTAGAGCGAAGACTGCGAGCGCCCCCACCTGGGGCAGGATATCGCCCAGCCCAAGGCCCTGCACCATCAGCATCTGGTAGGCGTCGATGGCCCAGGCGTGCGGCGTGAGCAGGCCCACCGTCTGCATCGCCGGCGGCATCACCCAGCGCGGCACAAAGGACCCTCCCAGCATGGACATGGCAAGCAGCAGGATGCTGACCAGCGCCCCCACCTGCGCCTGGGTGCGAGCCAAGGCGGCCACCAACACCCCCAACCCCGTGGCCGATGCGGCAGCGGCCAGGCTCACCGCCACCAGCCCGGCGGGCGAGCGGCCCAGGCGCAGCCCGAACAGGGCGCTGGACAGCCCCAGCATGGCCGCGATCTGCAGCAGGTTGATCACATAATAGGGCAGCACCTTGCCGGCCAAGAGGGTCGACCGGCGCATGGGCGCCACCAGCAACCTCCGGAAGGTGCCCTCTCTCTTTTCCTCGTAGACCGAGCCGGCCAGCATGCTCACGATCCAAAAGATGCCATAGATCGTCACGCCCGGCACATTCTGTTGCATGGCGCTCGGCCCGCTCTCCGCCCCGGACCCCTCCCCGCCGGATCCCAGCCCGCCCATCGCCAGGCTGAGCACCACCATCAGCACGAATGGCTGCAGGAACATCCAGGCCCACATGGCCGGATCCTTGAGATTGATCTTGAGCTCTTTCCAGGTCATCGCGCCGATCTGTTTGAACATCCCTCGGCTCCCCGACATAACAATCGCGGCATTCCACCCGCCGGAATGAATTCCTGATATACGAAACGTTCTAGGGTACGTTATAATATGGTTTTAACGTGATTTATCACGTTTTGTGTATCAGCATGGGGATTCATCCCTATGCTACTTCTTAATCGCGCAGCCGCTTCCCCGTTAGCTGCAAGAACACGCTCTCCAGGTTGGGCTCCAGCACCTCCAGGGAGGTGATCGTCACATCCCTGCTGTTGCACAGCCCGATCAGCTCGAGCAAAGCCTGGTTCGCATCGCTGGTCTGCAACCTAAAGCGGCTGTCCTGGAGCGATACCTCGCGCACGTGGGGCAGCGCGGCGATGGCCGGCTTCAGGCTCTCCATGGCCTCGGCGGGGACTCCCACGCGGATCAGGCCCGTGCTCCAGCGGCGGATCAGCTCGCGCGTCGCATCCAACGCCAGGATGCGGCCCTGGTCCATGATGGCCACCCGGTCGCAGAGGCGCTCGGCCTCCTCCATATAATGCGTGGCATAGAGTACCGTCATCCCCGTGGCCCTCAGGCTCTCGATGTGCTCGAATATAAAGTTGCGCGACTGGGGGTCCACGCCCACGGTGGGTTCGTCGAGGTACAGGATGCGCGGCTGGTGGATCAACCCCACGGCGATGTTCAGCCGCCGCTTCATCCCGCCGGAGAAGGTCTTGACCGCGTCGCCCGCGCGGTCGCTGAGGCCCACCAGCTCCAGGACAGAGGCCATGCGCTCCACGAGCGCCGCGCCGCTGAGCAGGTAGATGCGCCCAAAGAAGGCCAGGTTGTCGCGCGCGCTGAGGGTGGGAAAGAGGGCCAGTTCCTGGGGCACATAGCCGATCAGAGGCTTGATGCGCTCAGCTTCCGTGAGTAGGTCGTGGCCGCAGATCGTCACCTGGCCGGCGTCGGGCGCCAGCAGGGTAGAGAGGATATTGAAGGTGGTCGACTTGCCCGCCCCGTTGGGACCCAGCAGGCCCAGGATCTCACCAGCGTGGACGGTAAAGCTCACGCCATCGACAGCCGTGCGCCCGTCGAACCTTTTGACCAGTTCGCGAACCTCGATGATCGGCGCTCCCATCCCGCTCCTCTCGCACGACCTAGCCTTGCGATCCTGCAGGACCGGGCGTCATCATAGCCCCCTGGCAAGCTGTGTCAAGGTCGATCTAGTGCTGGGCAGGGCTGCGCAATTGTCATCCTGAGCGAAGCGAAGGATCCCCGTTTACTATAGCGGAGACCCTTCGCTTGCGCTCAGGGTGACAGACCTGACGACTTTTGCGCAGCCCTGCTGGCCGTAATATGTTCCGTAATGCTGGCGTGTTATGATGATGTCAACAGGTTCA
>CAYQDH010000326.1:0-6493 GCA_964416075.1 uncultured Anaerolineales bacterium
TACTCGGGGCAGACGCGCACGACGTAGGAGCCATCCAGCGCCGCACTGGCCTCCATCAGGCTAAAGGGCACTTTGGGCTCGAGCGGTCGCTCGACGTGGGCGATAGTGTATCCGGAGGGCTTGTCCACGCGCACCATCAGCCGGTGTGGGTCGCGGATCGGGGCGGGCCATTTGACGAGCAGTTTTTGGTCGGCGGCATAGAGGTCGCGCTCGAAATAGGCTTTCTGCGCCCAGCGCTCGATGGTCTGGTGTTTTTTGACTTTTCTGTTCAGGGTGGGCAGGCGCACACGCACCGCGCGGCCCCCGATGGCGCCGCCGACCGTGGCGCCGCCGACCGTGGCGCCGAACACCCGCAAGGCGATGGCAAAGGGAGATGCGTCCGCTGTCCGTTGTTCAAAACGCACCATGAGCTTGTTGGCGCCCTCGGCCAGGTCCGCCTCACAGGCGACGGCGTTGGGCAGCCGAGCGCTGAAACCATCCTGCCGCGACACGAGCTGGCCGTTGAGCCACAGCTGTGCCGGCCCGAAGGAGTGCAGAGCCAGCCTGACCCGGCTCGCACCGGAAGATACGAGCTCGGCATAGGCCCACGCCCGCAGGGTTACGCCGGGGGCATAGGAGCCCGCCATGTCCACCAGGTGATCGTCCTCCACCCTGCGATAGTCCCAGGTGAACTTATAAGTGCCGCCATCTGGTCCGGGGACGCTGAATTTTCCTCGCTCGATGGGGGTGAGGGCGATACCGGGGTCTTCAGGCGACGAGGCCGCTAAGGAGGGCGTGTCGGCTCCTGAAGGAGCGTCTGTCTGTCCCTGGGGAACAACCTGCGGCCCAGCGACCAACCAGTTGTGGATGTAGCCGTCCTGCAGGTCGTACTGAAGGAAGGATGGGGTCAAGGATTCGCTCCTTTGGTCGCATGGGGTGGGCTGAATTTGGCGCATCATAGCATGATCATCCCGGGGATGCAAACAGCATGGCGCCACGGCGCCACGCCACAGTGCGCTTGCTTAGGGCGGGTCAAGGGGAGCGGTACTGGGTTACGCGCGTTTGACGTATAAGAGACTACGACCTAGACTTGCGGCGGGTCGAATCGGATAGGGGTGAGATTCTCGTGCAGATCAGTCACCGAGCTGAAGTGTTGGGTTTTTGCAAGGAGCTGCTGCGCCATCCGAGCCCCTCGGGCCAGGAGGAGGGCGTCGCGGCCTGCGTGGAGCGCGAGATGACCATGCTCGGCTATGACGCCGTACACCGCGATGCCCTGGGCAGTGTGGTGGGCCTCATCCGTGGCGCATCCCCCGGGCCCACGATCCTGGTCGACGCGCACATGGACACCGTCCCCGTCACCACGCCCGGTGCGTGGCGCTACGAGCCCTATAGCGGGGTGCTGAGCGAGGGGCGCATCTGGGGCCGCGGCGCCGTGGATGCCAAGGGCTCGCTGGCGGCGGCGGTGGTGGCCGCCGGGACCTTGCAGCGCTCGCGCTTGGCCGGCACGCTCATCGTGGCCGCCACCGTCGGGGGAGAGGCGATCGAGGGTCTGGCCCTGGAGAGCGTCGTGCGCGCCCATCCCGCGGACGTGGTGATCGTCTGCGCGCCCACCGGGCTTGGGTTGGGCCTGGGACACAAGGGTCGCGCCTCCCTGGTGATCACCGCTGAAGGGGTAGCCGCGCACTCGTCGCTCCCCGCGTGCGGCGTGAACGCCGTCTATCGCATGATCGAGGCCATCGGCCGCATCCGCATGCTGGATCCACACCACGATGACTTGCTTGGCCCGGGCACCATGGAACTGGTGGAGATGGTATCGGCACCTTTGCCCGGCGCCTCCATGGTGCCCCATCTATGCACGGCCCGCTACGACCGTCGAACGGTCCGTGGGGAGACCGCGGCCAGCGTGTTGGCTGAGGTGCGGCTGGCCACGGTGGGATTGCGGGGCATCGCCGTGGAGTATCATCGTCCCCAGCTGCAATGTTACACCGGGTACACGGTCGCCGTCGACGACTATCACCCTGCCTGGGCCATCTCCCCATCCGGGGAGATCGCTCACCTGGCGCAGAAGGGCCTCAGGAGCGTGGGCCAGGCAGCAACAGTGTTCTACGCGCCCTATTGTACCAACGGCGCGGCAACAGCGGTCCAGCTGGGACTGCCCACTTTGCTCTACGGAGCGGGTGAGGTGGATAGTGCGCATACGGTGAACGAAGCCTTGCCCCTGGAGCAGCTCGATGCCGCCCTCCAGGGCTATCGCGGACTGATGCTCGCTTTGACCCGCAGCGAGGGCGCAGCAAGCTAGCGGTGCCCGAGCCACGTTCTCTCGTGGAGGTATTGACTGTGCCATCACCCCAGACTCTGCTGCGACGCAAGGTGGGAGAGTGGATACTGGGCAGCGAGCGCCCCTATGGCAACCCGTTTACCGATGTCACGCTCAGGGGAACGTTTCGCGGCCCAGAGGGACAGGAGGTCTCCATTCCCGGGTTCTACGATGGACACCGTACCTGGCGTGTACGGTTCAGCCCGCCCGTTGAGGGGCGCTGGACCTACAGTATATCCTCGTGGCCGCGCGACCCTGAGCTCGAGACCGAGGGCGCTCTGGATGTGCTGGCCAACGATGGCCGCGGGTTCCTCCGTGCGACCCCTGGCCAGGCCTGGGGATTCACCTACGAATCGGGCGAGCCTTATTTTGCTTTCGGCGATACCACCTATAACCTCTTTGGTATGGCTCACTGTGGCTACGATGTGCCTGCGTTTCTGCAGCGACGCGCCCAGCAGGGGTTCAACCTGTTGCGCGTCCGGCTTCCGGTGAGCCCATTCCACCCGCCCAGAGGCTACAGCCGCTGGCAGACGCGGCGCACCTGGCCTTGGGGCGGCAGCGAGCAATCGCCGCGCTTTGACCAGTTCGACCTGGACTATTTTCACACCGTCGACGCCGTGATCGGCCAGTGTGAGGCGTCGGGGATCGGGCTGGAGATGATCATGGAGGCCTGGGGGTTCGAGTTTCCGTTCAACAGCCGGGCGATCTTTCTGCCCGAGTGGGAAGAGCTGTGGCTGCGCTATCTCATCGCCCGCTACGACGCCTATAATTGCGTCCATTTTTGGACGTTGATGAACGAGTACGAGTACTATCCCAATGGCGATTGGCACTACAAACCGGTGGCCGACCGTTGGGCCATGCGCGTAGGGCGCTGGGTCAAGCAGGTCGCGGGGCATGGGCACATCGTGTCGGTGCACAATGGCCCGCGCGAGCCCTCCTTCGGCCAGCGCTTTGCCGCGGACCCCGGCGCCATCGACGCCATCATGTTTCAGGAATGGGGATCGCGCGACAAGGATCGCGGCTGGTTGGCCGATGGCATCGAAGACAAGATACGCAGTGCTCTGGGTGATTGGTCTGGCTCGGCCATCTTTGCCGAGTGGGGGTACGAGCGCAATCCCGCGTTCGACCTGGACATACCCGGCCACCTCTACTGCGATGAAGAGCATACCCGTCGGGGGGCCTGGCGCGGGGCCTTTTGCGGGTTGGGGATCATCCACGGTTTCGAGAACTCTTGGGGCCCGTGGTGCAAGCTGGATGAGGACCAGCCTGGCCTGGAATACCTGCTCCTTGTACGCCGCTTTTTCCGCGAGGTCGTTCCCTTTGAGCGGCTTCGCCCCGCGATGCAATGGGTGACAGGCGATTACCCCGGACCTGGAGAGGCACCCCTGGCTCTGGCCTCGGAGGATGGGCGGTTGGCGGCGATCTATCTGCCCGTGGGCGGCAGGGTATCGCTGGCCTTGCCGTTCGGCACTTACCGCGCCCGGTGGTACGACCCCTGCTCGGGCGAGCTGCAGCCCGCACGGGGCGAAGGGGCTGTTTTCGAGGCGCCGCAGGGCGCGTCCAGGGGATGTGGGACGTCCCCTGGACATCCTAAGGATTGGGTGCTCTTGCTCGACGCTTGATTCGACCCGAGTTAGAGTCTGGAGAGGAGCGATAGCCGTGTCTGTGATCTCCGAGTTGCCGCGTGGCGAGATGCCTACCGAGGCACAGGACAACAGTCTCGTACGACTGCAGATTGGCCGCCTCGCCCTGCAAATGAGCTCACCCGATGGCGCGGCGCTATCGCCCGCCGCCGACAGGCCGCCGGTCCGTCCAAAAGCCGATCCCATCTTGCTTCGGTTACGCCCAGCTCCGGCCATGCTGGCGCGGAACGCCGATATGGTGGCGCTTAGAGATGCCGTGCATGCGGGCCAGGTGGCGCATCTGTACGGAGCGCCGGGCATGGGCAAGACGGCGCTGCTTTCGCAACTGGCCTATCAGGTGCCGCGGACATGGTGCCCTGATGGCGCCATCTATCTCCGTGCGCGCTATGCCGACCTCTCGGATCTCATGCAGGCGCTCTACGATCTGCTCCACGAGCCGGAGCCCACAAACAAGCCCACGCTCGGCGAGCTAGTCGCCGGGCTGAAGGACCGCCAGGTGCTTCTCTTGCTGGATGATATATCCTTGCCTGCAGAGGCTATCCAGAGCCTGGTGCAGGCTTTGTCGGGGTGGCGCTTTGTCCTGGTCACTACGCAACGCCTCTCGCTAAGGGATGCCTATGCGCACTCGCTGGAGGGGCTGTCTCCGGACGACGCCTTGACCCTGGTGGAGCGAGCGCTTGGTCACTGGGTCAGCTCGGCGGAACGCCCGATGGTGCAGCGCGCCTGTGCTGCCCTGCAGGGAAATCCGCTCTTCCTTCTTCAGCTAGTGTCATTGGCCCGCAAACGGGATTGGCCCCTGTTCGAGCTCGTCACCGACTTGGCATCGTCTCGGGCGCCGGAGGCGTTACAGGAGCAGATCCTCGAATCCCTCACGGAGCCTGAAAGGCGTGTCCTGGCCGCACTCGCCAGCGCGGAGGGTGTCCCACTCTCCGTGGCTGCGTTGGGGGCTGTCACCGAGTTACCCCAAGTCGCCCCTATTCTAGAGGAACTGCAGCAGCAGTACCTTATCGAGGGACAGGGGTCCCTCTACCGGGTCCGGCATCCGCTCGCCGTTGCCGTGCGGCAGGCTTCGGACACCGCGCCCTGGCTGTGGCGCGTGCTGTCGAATACCCTGGAAAGCCTGGAACAGGGCCACCCCTTGCCCAACGACGACGAGGTACTCGGCGGTCTTACTCTGCTGTGCGGCGCAGCTGCCAGAGCAGGGTGGAGCCCTGAGGTGATCCGCCTGGCTCGGGCGGCACAGGGGCATCTCGCCTTGGCGCGGCGCTGGGGCGCGTGGAAGTCCGTGCTCACCTACGCGTTGCACGCCTCACGCCTAGCCTCGGACCGCGCTAGCGAGGCGTGGGCGCTTCACCAGCTAGGCACGATGGCCGTTTGTCTGGGTGACGCTCGTGGGGGCCGTGCCCAACTGACGCGCGCGCTACGCTTGCGGACTCGAGAATCAGCCAAGACCCTAACCGAACAGAATCTTGGCTTCTTCAGGGCCAACGCCGGGGCGCAGCGCGCCTCCCCAAGCGGTGCGGCTCAGGATATGGGTTCTTCGGGCACAGCTGGGTCTCCTCTCTTGGGCCACCATGCCTGGCTTAAGAAACCCAAGTCTTTCCTTTGGCTTGGGTTCGCCTGTTTTGTGGTTTTGGCTCTCGTGGTGGCCCTTTGGGGCTCGCTGTCGCCCTGGTCGAACCGCGACAAAACGGGCGATGTGATGCAATCCACGCGGGCGCCCTCGCTCGGCGTGGAGCTTGCCCAGCCTTCGGGCACGGCCCAATCCGCCGAGGCTTTCCGGCCCGTTGAGGCCACTCAGCCGCCGCGCTTGCCCACGGCAATTTCCACACCCCAGCCGACGATGTCGATCCCATCTCCCGCGGCCACGGCGGTCCCGTCGCCTACGGCCACCGTGTCGCCACAGCCTACCGCTGTACCGACGGTGGTGTACGATTTCATCGCCTCGGCCTCGAGGGCTCGCTGGCGTAACTCGGTGCAGCAGGTGCTCTCTTTCCCAAGCGGGGGTTCCATGTCTCCCGGGCTGGTGCGCCCCTTTGAGGATACTCTCGAAGATGGCCAGGCAGCCGATATGGCGCTCGAGACACGTCCCAATCTGGCCACACGGGGCTTTATACGGGGCTACTACCGCCAGTCTATCACCGTCGAGCCAGGAGACCGTTTCCGAACCTGGGTTGGGTTCAGGCAGGGAGCCGAGGGTGGCCAGGTCACTTTCCGCTTCTCCTTCGACGCGGGCTGCAATGGAACGTACGATGCGAGGTGGGAGCTGCCCAAGGGCTACGACAGCCACCTGGCGGAATGGATCATCCCCCTCGACTCGCTGTTCGCAGACAAGTCCGCCAGGGGCTGCTTTGCGCTTCAGGTGGATGCCGGTGAATCGAGCAAGGGCGACCACGCCGTCTGGGTTGGATCTCGAATAGAGAGACAGTGACAGCATCAGGGATTCGTCCCTGGCGCTGGTGCGCTGTGGTTGGCCTGTACGCCGGCGCTGATCAGACTCAGGGCTTTAGCAAAGTCAGCGTGGCTGTCACCCTGACTGCAAAGGAAGGGTCTC
>CAYQDH010000327.1:0-6482 GCA_964416075.1 uncultured Anaerolineales bacterium
GGATCGCCAGGGTCGGCGTGGTGGCACTCGAAGCAACCCACCTGCTCCCTGGCGTGCGTGCTGGAGCGCCATTGCGAGATCTGCGAGCCTAGAAATCCATTATCGGTGTGGCACTCCATACAGCGAGCGGAGGCCTCGGAAAGCGAGGCCAGGGTGGGCACATCTTGCGGCGGCGCGCCGCCGTCCCAGGTGAATCCCCACTGCCACCAGGCCACGCAGAGGAGGATGCCCAGCGTCAGGGCCAGGTTGGCGTAGGTAAAGGCGACGAACACCCGTTTCGCGCGGGGCTCGCGAGGGGCCACTCGGCCTGGGGGCGCTTGGAGCTCGCCGATCAGGGACACCCGCTCCAGCACCTCCGGGCCGTGCGGCGCCCCCTTGAGCGCCTCGGTGAGGTCCTGCCCCGCGCGGTGCCGTTTCACGTGGACGCCCTCGCGCCACATCCGGCTCGCCGTGACGTCGTAGAGCTTGCCATCCACCGCCACGACAGCCCTGGTCCCCTCGTGACCGTCCAAGGCGGGGAGCGTGTTGGGGGTGATGGGCGAAGGCACCTCGCCTCCCGAGGAGCCCTCGCCGAGCGAGGCGCCTTCGCTGGCTGCCGATGCGTATGCCGCGGGCGAGCGGCTGGCCTGCCGAATCCGCGGCGTCAAGACGGCGGTGGCGACCGCGGCGAGCAGCACCACCACGCCGAACAGGCCGAGCTTGATGATAAACACTCTGCCAAAGGCGCCAGCGAACACTGAGCCGGTCTCCAGATAGCGCAGAATGGTGAGCACGATGCCCGTCAGGGCGATGGTGCCGATGCCAATCCAGCCTACGGTCCCTTCACCTTTGGGCACACCGGCCGTCAGTTGGCGTGGGCGGACCAGGAGGTGGATGTAAAAGATGGCGCCAAGCCAGATGACGGTGACGATGAGGTGGATATAACCCATGATCAGCTTGAGCGTCCTGACCAGGTTCGAGGGGGGAGCGGCTTGCACCTCCGCGGGGATGGGCCAACGGTACCCGCCCCGGGCATAGGCAAGGCCCTGGAGGTCGAGCTCGCCGCCGCCTTCGGGGCGCACGTGACAGGCGGCGCAGGGCTGCCCCGTCTGCCGAGCATGGTCGATCGTGGCGCTGGCCGTGGATGCCAGGAGGCCGGCCAAGGCCAGCACGACCAGGAGCCATTTCAGGAGCGCAACCCGCGTGCGCGAGGTGTGCCTGTCTACCTTGCTTCGCCTGTTCGGTCCCATCGCCATCATGATGAACCACCGCTCCTTTCCACCATGCAGGAAGCTTGAGCCATCGCCTCAACAAGCCCAACAGCGGGCGTTGGGCAAAAAGAGCGGCGCGGCGACCTCGGTGCAGCGGCGGATGGCAGGGGTGTATGGCCTCGTTGGACGTGAAAGGGGGTGGTGCAAAGAACAGGCACGACGAGGCGCCCGCGCGCCAGGAAATCGGTACCTATCCTTAAGCATAAATGGGCGGCTGGGATTTGTCATCGTGCTAAAGGCGGAGATCCGGCCCGTATCATGGTGTGATGGCGTTGCTTTGCCGTTAGGCACGGGGTGCCATGCCGTTTGTAACGGCTTGACCGGTCGCTTGCATTGTCAGCCAGAACACTCGCGAGGCAAGTCCTTGGAAATGACCGAGTGCCCCTCGTGGCGTCCCCTCAGCTCGGGCTGCTCATATCCCGCTGGAACATCTCCCAGCGCAGCGCTCTCAACGCGTCGCGGGCCACGCGGCCCTTGGGGTCCTCGCTGCGTTCCAGGAGGGCCGCGGCTTGTTCCAGATGGTCGATCGCCCCGTCCAGCTGCCCCAGCTCGCCCATGATCCCGCCGATCAACAGTAGGATGGCCCCCTCGGCGCGGCGCTCGCCCGTATCGCGGAGGATGGCCAGGTACTGGGTGGCGGCTTGCAGCGCGCGCTGGCGCTGCCCCATGGCATAGTAGTTGTTGGCCAGGCCCCCCAGGGCGCTCCCTTCAGCAGAGCGGTCGCCGATCTGGCGCAGGATGGGTAGCCCCCGCTCGCGGTAGTGAATGGCCCGCCCCATGTCGCCCAGGCGCTGGTAGGCCGCGCCCAGGTTGGCCAGGGCGCAGCCCTCCGCTCGCAAGTCGCCGAGCTCCCGGGCGATGGCCAGCCACTGGTCAAAGTAGGCCACGGCGCGCTGCAGATCCCCCAGGTCGATACACGCCGCCCCCAGGGCGTTCAGCATGGCGCTCTCTCCCCGCCGGTCGCCGAGCTCGCGCAAGACGGAGAGAGCCCGCTCGCCATAGGCCGTGGCGCGATGCGGGTCGCCCGAGGCCAGGCCGGCATCTGTGGCGATGCGGATGGCGTCGTCCACGTTGGGATACAGCGCCGCCAGGGCGTCGAAAAGCCGCGCAAGCGAAACATGCCAACGCATGGCAGAGATTCTCCTTGTCATCGAGGTCCCGTATCAGGTCGATGACTCACGGACAGGGGGCGCGTAGGGCTGGGAAGCGAGAGTGGGTGGGTCGGGGGCTCGAATGCCCCTCTGGGTAGGGTTTAGCGCAGAGTGTTGTGCTCGGTCATCGATTGCCCCTATGATAGCGCAGGGATAGGGCTTTGTCAATCCCGTCCGTTTTGTATCATGGTCGCGCCCATGTCATTCTGAGCGAAGCGAAGAATCTCCGTTTACTATAGCAGCGTGCTTTCGTTTGCACTCAAGGTGACAATTACGACGACTTGGCCAAAGCCCTGGTTTTGTATCATGGTCGCGCCCATGTCATTCTGAGCGAAGCGAAGAATCTCCGCTTACTATAGCAGCGTGCTTTCGTTTGCACTCAAGGTGACAATTACGACGACTTGGCCAAAGCCCTGGTTTTGTGTCCGCCGCCCCCCGTTTATAATGGGGACTGTGATATCCTACGCGATGCTCTCTCTGGCGATCAAGAGGCTGGCCAGCCGGCCCGGCCTCACCCTATTGCTCATCCTCAGCGCGGCGCTCACCATTGGGCTGGTGACCTGCGTGCCTGTGTTCGTGGATGCTATCTCGCTGCAGATCCTGCAGGAAGAGATCGCCCGTAAGATGGAGGCGCAGCACTCCCCGCCCTTCCCCGTGACCGTGCGGGCGGTGCCCGAATATGGCCAGGTGATGACCATGGAAGAGGCGGTGTACGACCAGGCCTGGATCGCCGACCGGCTGTCCAGGGCGGTCGGCCTGCCCATTCGCTCCGGCTACATCCAGAACGATGGCCCCCCCTTTTTCCTCATCGCCCCCCAGGGCGACCCGCGCTACAAGGAGGAGCTCGTCTCCCCAGTGCAGGTGACGGTGGTGCGCGATCTGGAGGCGCACCTTTCGATCGTGGAGGGCGCCCCCTATGGCGCCATCTCCGACCCGACCTATCTGCATGCGTGGCTCGATCGCGCCTGGGCCGAGAAACTGGGCATGCAGGTGGGGGACCAATTCACCCTGGAGATACCGCTGCAGAGTGGCGTATCGCCGCTGCCGGTGCGGATCGTGGGCATCTGGGAGCCCATCGCCCCGGACGACCGCTCCTTTTGGCCGGACCAGCCCGCCAAGCTCTTGGAGCAGCGGCTGCTGACCACCGAAGCCCAGTACCTCACCTTCATCCACCCCATGCGGCCCGAGCGCACCTATGCCCACCTGTGGTACTTTGTCCTGGACGACCGGCAGATGAGCTTTAGCCAGGCGGAGCACTATGTGGCGGGTTTGCAGGAGGCGGCTCGCGAGCTGGAGGAACGCGTGCCCGGCGGCAGGATCGACTTTTCTCCGCTGGCCGAGCTGCAGAGCGGGCTCAAGCGCCGGGCCACCCTGTCGGCGATCCTGTTCAGCTTTAGCCTGCCGCTTCTGGCGATGCTCTTTTACCTGATGATCTCGGTGGCGGGGATGGCCGCGCGCTCGCAGCGCCAGGAGGTGGCCGTGCTGGCCAGCCGGGGGAGCGGCCGCCTGCAGATCCTGGGGCTCAAGGCGACGGAGACGCTGGCCATCCTGCTGCTGGCGGCGCCCTTGGGCCTGGGGGCCGGCCTGCTCTTGGCCCACCTGATGGGCTATGTCAAGGGGTTCTTGGTGTTTGCGCCCATCGGATGGGCGGCGCCCATGGGATTGGCGGCGCCAGCCGGGCTGGCAGCGCGCGCGCCCACCGCGGTGCACATCCAATCGGTGGATTGGCGATTGGTGATCGCCGCGGTGGCTGTGGGCGCCGTGGCCCAGTTGTGGCCCCACCTGGGCGCCGCGCGGCTGACCATCGTCACCTACGAGCGCTGGGCCGCCCGCCGCGGGGCGATCTGGAGCGGCGTGCGCTTATTGTGGACCGCCGCGCTCATCGTGGTCACCGTCTATGCCTACCGCCGCCTGGTGGCCGCGGGCGCGCTGAGCTTGATCGGCTGGCAGCCCGGCGCAGGCCAGCTGGACCCCTTGCCCCTCCTGGCGCCCAGCCTCTTTTTGTTCACCACGTCGGTCGTCGCCTCGCAGCTCTTTGTGCTCCTGGTACGCCCCATGGCCCTGGTAGGCTATGCGCTGCCCTCGGTGGCCGGCTACCTGGGGTTCACCGTGTTGGGCCGCGAGGGGGAGCAATATCGCGCGCCGATCTTTCTCATCGTGCTCTGCCTGAGCCTGGGGGTCTTTTTTGCCTCGCTGGGCAAGAGCGCCGACCAGTGGCTGGTGGACCGCCGCTCCTACGAGGTGGGCGCCGACCTGACGCTGGGCCTCGACCTGGCGCGGCGCTCCCAGGGCGGCGGCTCGATGCCGCAGGTCCGGCAGCCGGACGCTCCCACCCCCACGCCGGAGGGAGGAGGGAGCGACGCGGGGACGGGGAGGGGGGGAGATGCTGAGCCTGCGCCCCTGGGGGCGGGGACGGGCGCTAGTGGGGAGGCGTCGACCATCCAGAGCCGGGCGTTGTTGCTGCCGATCAGCGAGTACGACGCCATCCCCGGGGTGGCCAAGGCGGCCCGGGTGGGCGAGTATCGCGCCAACCTCTCCGGCGTGCGCTCTTCCGATGTGCGGCTGCTGGCCGTGGACCGCCTCGATTTCGGCAGGGTCATCTACTTTAGGCCCGATTACGCCGAGCACTCCCTGGGCGAGCTGATGAACCGCCTCGGCGAGCGGATCGACGGGCTGTTGATCCCCGTGGCGCTGGCGGAGGATCTTCAGGTGGGCCCCGGCGACCCCCTGGTGCTCAATACGCGCGTCGATGGGGATGTATATTCTACCCTGCGCTTTACCATCGTGGATACCTTCACCCACTTTCCCACCATGTATGGCGCGGACCGGGGCCTGCTGGTTGTGGGCAACCTGGACTATCTGCAGATGGAGATGGGCGGCGCGATCCCCTACCGGGTATGGATGCGCGTGCAGCCGGGGGCCGAGACGGAGGAGGTCCTCGACGGCGTCCAGCGGATGGGCGTGCTGCCCCTGCTGATCGCCGATCGGGGCCTGCAGATCGCCTTGGATCAGCAGCGGCTGGAGCGGGTGGGGATGTTCGGGATGCTTTCGTTCTGCTTCCTGGCCAGCGCCGTGCTGGCCGGCCTGGGCCTGCTGGTGCATCGCTTTGCCTCGCTGATGGGCCAGCGGGTGCGTTACGCGGTGTGGCAGGCGATGGGCATGGACCGGCGAGAGATCATGGCCGCGGCGTCGATCGAGTATCTGCTCACGCTGGGCTATGGCATCCTGCTGGGGGCCGGCGGGGGATTCGCCGCCTCGCTGCTCTACGTGCCCCTCTACCGGCTGACCGACCAGATGGTGCAGATCACCCCGCCCTTTATCCCGCTGGTGAACTGGCAGGCGGGGGGCTGGATCGTGGCGGCGATCGGCCTGACCTTTGTGCTGATCGAGGCGACGACGCTGGTGAGCTTGTCGCGGTTGCGGGTGTTCGAGGCGCTGAGGATGGGCAGCCGGGAATAGGCCTCGCCCCCCCTTGGTTCCTCAGCGCAGGTTCTGAGCGGCGCTCGCCGCGAGCGCATGGGGAAGGCTCTCGGCTCCAGTCAACGGAGATGGCTCGGGTCGCTCGGAATGACGAGCGTGGCATGATGCGGCGGGCGGACGCGGGTTTGTGATGTGATCTGGCAGATGGTATATTTATGGAGAGATTGTATCGATCCACTGTGGATCAGGAGAACCGAGATGTCCGGAACGACGATTGTGGAGCTGCACTTGCCATCGGATATTTTGGCTGCGCTGCGTTCTCGGCAACGTTTGCCGCTGGGTGACGAGGACCGAGTCAAGCTGTCGCTGGCTGTCGGTTTGTACGCCGATGGGACGATCAGCCTGGCCAAAGCGGCTGGGTTGGCCGGGATGTCCCGTTACGAGTTTGCCATGTTTCTCAAGAGTAAGGGCGTGCCTGCTTACGAATATACCGAGCAAGAGTACGAGGAAGATCAAGCATTCCTGAACTCGATGGCGGGGCAATAGGTGAACCAGCCAGACGCCGTCACGGATGCAGGGCCGCTGATCTATCTCTCCTTGCTGGGGAGGCTGCCCGTTCTGAGGACCGGCTTTGGCAGGGTCTGTGTGCCGGAGGCAGTCT
>CAYQDH010000328.1:0-6479 GCA_964416075.1 uncultured Anaerolineales bacterium
GCCGAAGCAGGTCGTACAGAGCCTTGGGCTCGAGCAGTAGATCGCGGGGAGCAAGCACCAGCGTGCCTCCAGAACAGAGCGCGCGCGTCCAGTCACCGGTGAATACGTCAAAGGAAAAGCTAGCCATCTGCAGATGGGCGCGCACCGACTTGAGCTCGTAGGCTTGCTCCCAGGCCAGGTAGGCGTTGCGGATGCTGCCGTGTTCGATCATCACTCCCTTGGGGCGACCCGTAGAGCCGGACGTGAAGATCAGGTAGGCAAGATTCTCAGCGTTAAGATCTGCGTACTCCATGCGATGCTCAGGTCTACCAGCCTTTACGGGACCCCACACCACGGGCTCCTGGTCCGCTTCCAACAAGACCACACAGGCATCGTGAGGCACAGTACCCTGGGCCAACCCAGAGTATGGGGCAGGTATGGCCTCGAGCAGATGTTGCTGTATGACTAGCACCTCGACCTGCGCATCCTCTAGAATGAGGGCGAGCCGCTCCTTGGGATAGCTGGGGTCGAGCGGCACATAGGCGCCGCCTGCCTTGAGCACCCCCAGAACGCCCACCAACATCTCTGGAGAGCGCTCGAGACAAAGGCCAACCAACGCCTCAGGACCCACCCCCAGCCCTACCAGCACGCTCGCTAGGCGGTCGGACCGCTCGGCGAGATCTCGATAGGTCAGGCGCCTCTCGGGACCTCCCCAGGCTGGGTGGACTACGGCAATGGCCTCTGGTGTCCGCTTGGCCTGAGCATCGAACAACTCGTGTACCAGCAGCAAACGCTCAGGCACGTCGTACGTAATTGTGGTGTCGTTCCACTCCACGAGCATCTGGCGTAACTCAGCCTCGGTCGATAGCGGTAGCGTGGAGATGTGCTGTCCCGGGTCGGCCACAACTGCGCGCAGGAGGGTCTCCAGGTGCACTAGCATTTTGTCGATGGTTTCGCGGTCAAAGAGATCGGAGCTGTATTCTACCGACGCCGATAGTCCATCTTCCGCTGGCGCTATGGAAAGGGTCAGGTCAAAGGTGGATGTGCCGGTTTCGGTATCCATGGTGCTCATGACGAGCGTCTCAGACTGTGCAGCCCTGGGGCTCTGCGCTCCCGTCGCCTGCCCGCCACTGCCATGGACCGTCTTCGGCTGGCCCGCGTTCTGCATGCCTGCATTCTGCAGGATGAACATCACCTGGAATAACGGAGTATGGCTCATGTCGCGCTCGGGTTGTATAGCCTCCACGAGCATCTCGAACGGCAAGTCCTGGTGGGCGTAGGCGCCTAGAGACACCTCACGCACTCGCTGCAGCAGTTCGCGGAACGTAGGATCGCCGGCGAGGTTGGTGCGCAACACCAGGGTGTTGACAAAGAACCCGATCAATCCTTCCAACTCGCCCCGCGTGCGGTTGGCGATCGGTGTGCCAACGCAGATGTCCTCGGCTAGAGTACCGGCTTGGCCGCTGTAGCGAGCGAGCAAGACCTGGAAGGCTGCCAGCAAGGTCATGAAAAGGGTCACACCCTCGCGTTGGCTCAGCGTAGTAAGGGCGTCTGCCAGGGACTGATCCAGATTCCGCGAGGCGCTTCCACCTCGCGAGGATTGTACGGCGGGTCTGGGGCGATCGCCGGGCAATTCCAAAATGGGTGGCTGGTCGCCCAGTTGCTTTTTCCAGTAGTCGATCTGCTTCTGCAGGACCTCGCCTTGGAGCCAGTCGCGTTGCCACTGTGCATAATCCGCGTATTGGATCGGCAGATCGGGCAGCGGCGAGGCCTTGCCAGCCTGGAAAGCCGTGTAGATGGTAGTGATCTCGTGGATCAATACGGCCATCGACCAGCCATCGGAAATGATGTGGTGCATGGTCAGGAGCGCCACATGATCGTACGCGCCCAGATGCAGGAGCTTGGCTCTCAGCAACGGCCCATGCGTCAGGTCGAAGGGCTGTTGCGCCTCCTGGTTACCCAGGCGCTGTGCCTCCGCCTCTCGCTCTGCCTCGGGCAGCGAGGAGATGTCGACTAGAGGAATGTCCACGTGCCCCTCAGGTCTGATAACCTGCACCGGCTGACCGTCGCTAGCCACAAAGGTAGTGCGCAGCGATTCATGGCGGCGCACGATCTCGTTCAGGGTGCGCGCTAACACGGGCACTTGCAGAGGTCCCCTCAAGCGCACCGCCGTAGCGATGTTGTAGAACGGACTGTTGGGCTCGAATTGATCCAGGAACCAGAGTCGCTGTTGGGCAAACGAAGCCGGAAAAACGAACACATCCTCATCACTCTCGTCTTCGAGGTCGAGCCCTCTGTCTGCGGTGTCAGACGCCCCGTCACCCGGGTAGGATGCCGCTGCCACGTCAGTTGTTATGGCTCTGCATGCGGCCTCTTGCTCGTACCCGTCGTCCGGCTGTGAAGTGGATGTGGGCACATGTTCCATGGGCTCACGGTTTGTGGGCCTGGATACCGTTTCTGTCATCGCTGTCCCCTACCTGCGTCCGTACTCGGACGCCTTTCATCTGAGCGCAAGTCCCTGAGCGTAGAGCCCTTGAGGCGGTGCCCTTCGCGCGAGATGGGCACGATGTCCGGCGCCGCCATGCCGATGCCAGCCTGGGCCGCCTGCATGGCCTGATCGACAACCATGGCCAAGGCCGATACCGTTGGCTCTTCGAACAGGCTGCGCAACGGCAACTCCACGCCAAAGGCCTGGCGTAATCGCGAGACAAGCTGCGTGGCCAGGAGCGAGTGTCCACCGAGTTCAAAGAAACTGTCATACAGACCTACCCGCTCCACGCCCAACAGCTCGCTGTATAGACCGGCCAACCGGGTCTCCGTTTCGGTGCGGGGGGCAACGTACTCGCGCTCCAGCTCGGGCCGTTCGCCCTCCGGCGCAGGCAGAGCCTTACGATACACTTTGCCACTGGGCGTCAGAGGCATGGCCTCCAGCATGACATAGTGGCTAGGTATCATGTATTCTGGTAGGCTGTTGCGCAGGTACGCGCGCAAGGTCGCGGGTGTGAGGGGGGCATCGTCGCCGTCCCGGTCGTTAAGCCTCGGCACGATATAGCCTACTAGCCACTGGTTTCCGGCGCCGTCTTCGCGGACCAGCACCGTCGTTTCAAGCACAGCAGGATGCTGAGCCAGTACCGCTTCGATCTCGCCCAGCTCGATGCGCACACCGCGCAGCTTGACCTGGTGGTCGATGCGCCCCAAGAACTCGACATTGCCATCCTTACGATAGCGCGCCAAGTCGCCCGTGCGATAGATGCGTGCCCGCGCCTCGTGGGCCTGGACTGGAGTCCTCGGATCTTGCATCCCCGCCACTAGTGAAACGAAGGGATCGGGGATAAAGCGCTCGGCTGTCAGTTCAGGCCGCTTCCAATAGCCGACCGCCAGGCTTACCCCGCCGACGCACAGCTCGCCCGGAACGCCGATGGGCACGGGTTGCCGCCTGGCATCCAGAATATACAGGCGTGTGTTGGCGATAGGCTTGCCGATGGGCGGAACACCTTGCTCGCCCGGCTCACACAACGCCGCTGAAGCGCACACAGTCGTCTCAGTGGGCCCATAGGCATTAAAGAACCGTCGCCCGGGCGCCCAACGCTCTACCAACTCTGGACCACACGCTTCCCCCGCTGCAACAATAGTTCCAAGCTCGGGCAGAGCCTGGGGCTGCCCGGGCAGACCGGGTTCGAGCACCTTGAGTACCGAAGGCGGCAGGGTTGCAATGTTGACCTTATCCTCTGCCAGGATGCGCAGCAACTCGGGGCCAAAAGCCAACCGGTCTTGCCGGGCCAGGCACAATGTGCCGCCGTTGCCGAGGGCCATAAAGATCTCCCATACCGAGGCGTCAAAGCTGAGCGGGGAGAACTGCAATACACGGGTGCCATCTCGAATGTCAAAGAGCTTGCGTTGTGCCGCCACCAAGTTGCACAGGCCGCGATGCCGCAGCATGGTGCCCTTGGGCCGGCCCGTCGACCCCGAGGTATAGATCATGTAGGCCAGGTTGTCCGGCCCAGCCAAGTTATCGGGCGCAACAGAGCTCTGCTCGCCAGCTGGCCAAGAGTATTGGGCAATCTGTTCCCAATCCGTATCCAGGCGCACGATCCGAGCCTGGTGAGGCGGCAGCGTGGCGACGAGATGGCTTTGCGTCAGAAGTACGGGGACACCTGAATCTTCCAACATAAAGGCCAGGCGCTCCACGGGATAGGTGGGATCGAGCGGCACATAGGCACCGCCTGCCTTGAGCACACCCAGGATACCCACAATCATTTCCAGAGAGCGCTCTGTGCATAGGCCGACGAAGGTGTCTGGTCCCACGCCCAGCCCACGCAGGTAGGCGCCCAAGAGACTGGCCCGCTCATCCAATTCTCCGTAGGTCAGGCTGCGCCCCTCGAAGGTGAGGGCGATGGCATCGGGGATGCGCTGCGCATGAGCAGCCACGAGCTCGTGCGCGCAGCGATCGGCTGCGTAATCCGCCACCGTCTGGTTCCACTTTACCAGTACCTGGGACTTTTCCTCGGCAGTGAGCATCGGCAGCATACCGATACTCTCATCAGGATCAGCGACGATCCCCTGAAGCAAGGTGCGCCAATGCCCCATCATACGTTCGATGGTATCCCCATCGAACAGGTCGGTATTGTATTCCCAGCTACAGCCCAGGCCGGCGGGACCCTCTTCGACCGTAAGTGTGAGGTCGAACTTGGCCGTGGTGCTCTCCGCCTGGACTGGGCTGATGTCCAAGCCATCCGCCATATCAAACCCCGATGTTTCCTGAGAAGATGCCTGTAGGCCCACGTTCTGCAGGACAAACATCACCTGAAATAGCGGGGTATGGCTTAGATCGCGCCGCGGCTGCATGGCTTCCACCAGCATCTCAAAAGGGAGGTCCTGGTGGGCGTATGCGCCCAAAGCCGTCTCACGCACCCGCAGCAGCAGATCACGGAAGCTGGGATCGCCGCTCAGGTCAGTGCGCATCACCAGGGTGTTGACAAAGAACCCAATCAACCCCTCCAGCTCGCCCATCCTGCGGTTGGCGATGGGCGTGCCGACGCAGACGTCTTCCTCAGCCGTATAGCGATAGAGCAGCGTCTGGAAGGCGGCAAGAAGAGTCATAAAGAGGGTGGCCCCCTCTTGCCGACCGAGGGCCTTGAGGGCCTGGCTGAGCTCGCCGGGCAGCTCACAGGACACAGTCTGACCCTGGAAGCTTTGCATGGCCGGTCGGGGGTGATCCGTGGGCAAGCTCAACAGATCGGGCGCATGCTGCAATTGGTTCTTCCAGTAGCCCAGTTGCCGATCGAGCTCATCGCCTTGTAGCCACGAGCGCTGCCACTGAGCATAGTCGGCGTATTGGATGGGCAGCGGGGCCAGGATACTGGGCAGGTCCGTAGAGCTGCCCACTCCTTCATAGTCCCCACCTTGCTGGTCTGTGGGCCTGACCCGGGCACCATAGAGCGCAGTGATCTCGCGCGTGAACACCACCATGGACCACCCATCAGCGATAATGTGATGCAGTGTAAAGAGCGCCACGTGGTCTTGCTCCCCGAGGCGCAGCAAACGCACTCGCATGAGGGGGTGCTGAGTGAGGTCGAAGGGCCGCTGGGCCTCTTCGATGGCCAACTGTAGCGCCCGGGCATCACGTTCGCTTTCAGGCAGCGCCGTAAGGTCCTCCACCGGGATATCTAGCGCGGTGCTCGGAAAGATGACCTGCGCCGGGACACCATCTTGGTTCACAAAGGCGGTGCGCAACACCTCGTGTCGACGCGCTATTTCGTTCAGACTCCACACCAGAGCCCCATAGTCCAGTGGACCGCGCAGCCGCAGCGCCGAAGGGATATTGTAAAAGGACCCCTGGGGCTCTAGTTGGTCCAGGAACCAAAGCCGCTGCTGAGCAAACGACAGCGGCAGCGCTTGTGGGCGGGTTCCATCCGCGTCACGCGCCACAGGCGTGATCGCTTGTTCGCGGCCCAACCCTCGGAGGTGTTCGATCTCCCCAGCCAGCCCCTCCACCGTAGGGTTTTCGAACAGCGCACGCAACGACAACTCTACCGAAAATGCGTCGCGCACACGTGAGACGAGTTGCGTAGCAAGCAGAGAATGCCCCCCGAGCTCGAAAAAGTTGTCGTGGATACCCACGCGCTCGGTAGTGAGCGCGCTAGCCCATAGCTCGGCCAGGAGCTCCTGCTCCGGGTTGCGGGGGGCTACATAGGCAGTTTCGGATTTGGCCGCAGAGACATCCAAAGCCGAGAGGGCCTTGCGGTCCACCTTACCGTTAGGGGTCAGGGGCAGGCTATCCAGAAACACCAGGGCCGAGGGCACCATGTATTCGGGCAGTCTGCTTCGCGCCCAACCCGTAATGTCGGCGAGAGAGACCTTGTCGACTGATGGCGATACCATATAAGCGACCAGGCGCTGATCGCCGGGAGTATCCTCGCGGACGATGGCCACGGCCTGTTGTATGCCCGCAAACTGCTCCAGGACCGCTTCCACCTCACCGAGCTCGATCCGGTAGCCCC
>CAYQDH010000329.1:0-6472 GCA_964416075.1 uncultured Anaerolineales bacterium
GGCGGTCCGAAGACCAGCAGGCGGCCGCTCCCCTTGTCGTAGACCAGGCGTGTCGACAGGCCTACGCCCCCCACGTACTTTTTCAAGAACTCGGGGCTCACTTCCTCGACCCATGTTTTCTGCGTGCCCACATCGACGTGCAGAATCCTGCCATTATACGAGTACATGATCAACCTCCCGCTTCGGCAAACATGAAGATGAGTCGCTGGCCATCCTCCACGCGTGCGTCCACATCTGTGACCGCGCGCCGGCCATCGATATTGATGATATGAGAAGATACGAGACCAAAGGTGTCGGGGACAATTACCTGACCCAGCAAGGCGGGGAATTGCGACGCCAAACGCCTTAATACATCACGACAAGTGGACGGCTCGTCCATTGCGAGTTCGATTTCCTTGACCTGCGCTAGCCGTCGCGACAATCCCAAAAACTCGACTGTGAGTCTCATTTGCTAAAGATATCTCGGATATCGGGGGCGTGCCCGAATTATACTATGCATGCGCGCAACCACCAAGAATCCGGACTAAGAATGACCTTTTAATCTTCTTTGACCAATGCATTCTCTATTTTACATAAAACTGCTGCAAAACACAAACTAGCCAGGAGTTAGTATTGCGCTCACACGATGGCGATTATACCCGCATCATCAGATAAAGCAAGGCCCGTGCAATCTTGTCATGCACCTGGTTCTCTGCTAGACTGCTCCTACGGCTGGCATGGTCGGCCACACCACACCAAAGGATTAGAAATGAGGCGAATGCGTCTTCTGGTCGCCATTCTCTTGGCGGTCATCTCGTTACTCAATGGAGCGCCAGCTCTGCGTGCCCAACCCACGGACTATGTTGTCCAACCTGGCGATACCCTATCCAGCATCGCAATGTCGTTCCTGGGAGATGGCAGCCGCTATACCGAGATTGTCGCCCAGACCAACGCGATGCACGCTAGCGATCCCAGCTATGCGCTGATCCAGGACCCTGCCGCGATCCATGTGGGATGGAAAATAGCCCTCACTCCACGAAGCGTCCCGCTCCAGTCCACCTCCGTGACCCCGTCTGTCACCTATGTGGGACCTTCATCTATCGTAGACACAGTTCCCCAGGGCGTCAAGCCGAAAGGTATTCTCAAATCGGTATCGCGTAGCGATGAATATACTGTTAGTTTCGAGTTCTATCAACCTCCGGTGGCGCTGCTAGCCCAGCTGGCCACGCCCGCCTTTGGTATCAGCAGCCCCGCCGCAATTCAACGATGGGGGAGCAGCTATCTCTTCCATCCCGTGGGCACCGGGCCGTTCCGTTTCAGCCGTTGGGTTTTGGACGATAGCGTCATGCTGGAAGCCAACCCGAGCTATTGGGGTGCTATCCCACAGGTCGCCAGTCTGAAATACCGGGTCATTGAGGATCCTGTTGCCAGGCTAGACGCGCTGCGCAAGGGGGCCGTGGATCTGGCCTACTCAGTCGCCTTGACCGATGTTGCCGCGCTCAAAGACGATCCTGCCCTGGCTGTCTATAGCGCGCCGTCTCTGAGCACGCTCTACTTGAGCATAAACCGCGACTGGCAGAATGCCCAGGGTGGCAAACCGTTCGCGGACGTCCGCGTTCGCCAGGCCATCGCCCATGCCATCAACAAAGAGACATTGGTCCAAGGGGCGTATGCCGAATTAGGCTTGACGGCCAAGAGCATGTTGCCGCCCTATCTATGGGGCCACAACGACGCTTTTCCAGACTATAACTATAACCCCTACCGCTCGCGAGAGCTTCTGCGGGAAGCCGGCTTTCCGAACGGCATCGCTACGGAGCTTTGGGTCATGGATACGCCGCGCGCCTATCTTCCAGAGCCCGCTCGGGTTGCTGCGATGGTGCAGGCCGACCTGCGAACGGCCGGCATCGAGACGAACATCGTGACCCTGCCCTGGGATGTCTACCTCCAAAGAATCGATGCGGGCGAGTATCCGCTCTCCTTACTGGGTTGGACGCCCGAGGTGGCTGATCCTGATCGAGCTTTGTATAGCCTCTTCGGCGGCGCGACACGGCAGTTTGCCCAGGCTGGCCCACCCGATGCCTATCTCTACGATGTTCTTTCGAGAGCCAGATCCATGACCGATCTGCCATCTCGCCAGAGACTTTATGAAGAAGCCAATGCGGTCATTCATGGTGTGGTGCCTGCCGTGCCCCTGGCATACACCGGGCTCATGGTGGTCGGCCGTCGCGAGCTGGAGGGCTATCGCCCAGCGCCATACTATGATTCCTTGGCCACGGTCCGCTATAGCAAACCAGGCCTGGTCGTGGCCATTGCCCAGGATGCCGAGGGGTTGGACGTGGCCGACGAAATGGATACCGACTCCTTGCGCATCGGCGCGCAGATTTTCGAGGGCTTGGTCAAGCTGGAACCAGGGACGTCCAACATCATGCCCGCCCTGGCCGAGCGGTGGGAGACCTCAGCCGATGGCCGAAGGTGGACCTTTTATCTGCGCCGAGGCGTGCGCTTCCACGATGGCACGCTCTTCAACGCGGACGCGGTATTGTTCAACATCGATCGCGTGTGGGACCGCAATCACCCATACCGGGCGGGTCGCACGCAGGCTTTTCCGTACTTCAGGCGCTTTTTCGGTGGGTTCAAAGGCGAGAGAGGTTGAGGAAACGGAGCATGGTCGATTATATCGCCACGATTGATCAGGGCACCACCGGCACGCGTTGCATGATCTTTGATCGGGCAGGCCAGGTTGCGAGTTGGCACTAC
Source organism: uncultured Anaerolineales bacterium (assembly GCA_964416075.1). Classification (GTDB taxonomy): domain Bacteria; phylum Chloroflexota; class Anaerolineae; order UBA1429; family UBA1429; genus CAYQDH01. The sequence goes on from CAYQDH010000329.1 coordinate 2,737, forward strand.
CAGGAGCACCAACAGATATTCCCTCGGCCAGGTTGGGTAGAACACAATCCGCAGGAGATACTGGACAAAACGGAAGCCGTTGTGCGGGCGGCGTTGGATCAGGCGCAGGTAGATGCAAGCCAGATCGTCGGGCTGGGCATCGCTAACCAGCGCGAAACAGTGGTCGTCTGGGACCGCCGCACCGGGCGACCCATGTATAATGCTGTCGTGTGGCAATGCACGCGTACTCGCGACCTCTGCCAGGAACTACTGAACCGTGGCCTGGAGCCCAAGATCCGCGAGCGGACCGGACTGGTGATTAACACCTATTTCTCTGGCACAAAGATTGCCTGGCTGCTCGATCATGTGCCTGGCTTGCGGGAAGCGGGAGAGCGTGGCCAGGCACTGGTGGGCACCATGGATTCATGGTTGATCTGGAATCTCACCGGTGGCACGCGGGGCGGCGCCCATGTGACCGATGTGACCAATGCCTCGCGCACGATGCTCATGAACTTGAGGACCCTGGATTGGGATGACGAGATGCTCGAGCTGTTGCACATTCCCCGTGCCATGCTGCCCGCCATCGGCCCATCCAGCGCTCATGATCCCTACGGCATGACCCAGGAAGAAGGTCCGTTGGGCGGGGCTGTTCCCGTGTGCGGCGACTTGGGCGATCAGCAGGCCGCCTTGGTGGGGCAAGCGTGCTTTAGCCCCGGTGAAGCCAAGAACACCTACGGCACAGGATCCTTCATGTTGCTGAATACCGGGGAGCAGAGGGTGTCTTCATCGAGTGGCCTGCTAACTACCGTCGCCTACGGTCTCGAGCCGGGGCGCTGCCACTATGCTCTAGAGGGGTCCATCGCTATCACGGGCGCCGCTGTGCAGTGGTTGCGCGATAGCCTGGGACTCATTAGGACGGCCGCTGAAACCGAGGATATTGCCTGCTCCGTAGAAGATACGGCGGGCGTTTACTTTGTGCCCGCCTTTTCGGGCCTTTTCGCCCCCCATTGGGACATGAATGCGCGGGGCGTCGTAGTGGGGCTGACACGTTACGCTACGCGCGCCCACCTAGTCAGGGCCACCCTAGAAGCGATCTGCTACCAGACGCGCGAAGTGCTTGAGGCCATGGAAGCCGATTCGGGCATTGCGCTGCGAACTCTCAAGGTCGATGGGGGAGCTGTGGTCAACAATTTCCTGATGCAGCTGCAGGCAGATATCCTCGGTGTGCCGGTGGTGCGTCCCACCGTGCGCGAGACCACCGCCCTGGGGGCTGCCTACATGGCGGGGCTGGCCACCGGGTTCTGGGGTAGCTTGGCCCAGGTGGCCCAAAACTGGGGCGTGGAGCGCGTCTTTGGTCCGCAATGGGACCCAGCGCGCCGAGCCAAGGGATTCCATGGTTGGCAGAGGGCGGTGCAGCGCGCTCGAGGCTGGGTGGAGGACACAGACTAGTGACCATGGAGCACAGACCCTACGATGTGATCATCGTTGGCGCGGGCGTGGTAGGCAGCCTGATCGCCCGAGCCCTCTCGCGATATCAGTTGCGCATTTTGCTGCTGGACCAAGCCTCTGACGTAGGCGAAGGCACTACCAAAGCGAACACCGCCATCGTGCACGCGGGATACGACGCCAAGCCCGGCACGCTCAAGGCTGAGCTCAACCTGGCTGGGAACGCCATGTTCGAGCAGGTTTGCGGCGAGTTGGATGTGGATTTCGAGCGTTGTGGCAGTTACGTGGTGGCTGTGAGCGAGGAGGATAGGGCCACCCTTGCAGACCTGTATGAGCGAGGAAGGGCCAATGCGGTGCCCGATCTGCAGATCCTCGACGCTGCCGAGATGCGCCGTCGCGAGCCCATGATCACCGACCGGGTTGTGGGCGCTCTCTATGCGCCCACTGGCGGAATTGTGGACCCTTTTAACCTGTGTATCGCTGCCGCCGAGAGCGCTGTGCTCAACGGTGTGGAATTGCTTCTGAATACGCGGGTGACTGGGCTAGTACGTCAGGGAGTGCGCATTACAGGCGTGCGCACCACGGGGGGCGAAATCCTATCATCGTGGGTCATCAATGCAGCGGGCCTCGGGGCCGATGCTCTGATGCGCCACGCGGGGCTCGATAGCTTGACTATTACGCCACGCAAGGGTGAGTATTTCGTGCTCGACCGCGTAGCGGCCCAGGTTGTGCGCAACGTGCTCTTCCCTTGCCCCACGCCGGTAAGCAAGGGCATTATGGTTACTCGGACGATCCATGGTAACGTGATGCTGGGGCCAAATGCCGTCGACGTCCTCGATAAAGACGATGTCGCTACGACCGCCCCTGGGCTGAATGAGGTGATGGCTGGAGCGCTTCGCCTGATCCCTAGCCTGGACACCAGGATGGTCATCCGCGCCTTTGCTGGTCTTCGCGCGGCCGGCAACACTGGTGATTTCGTCATCCAAGCTCCAGCCGAGACGCCGGGCTTTGTGGTGCTCGCGGGGATCGAGTCTCCGGGACTCACGGCGTCTCCCGCTATCGCTGAGCGGGTAGTAGAAATGTTGCGCGAGGGTGGTTTGGCCCTCCTCGAGCGACCGAATTATCGGCCTGTACGCAATCGCGTACCTCGCTTCTCCATGCTCAGTCGTGAGGAGCAGGATGCGCTCATCGCTGCCGATCCGCGCTATGGTCACGTGATTTGTCGCTGCGAGACGGTCACAGAGGGAGAGATCGTGGCTGCCTGCCATGCGCCCATCCCGGCTCGTAGCTACGATGCCCTCAAGCGGCGTACCCGCATCGGCGCCGGTCGCTGCCAGGGTGCGTTCGATACGCCCCTCGTGCTGCGCATCATGGCCAGAGAACTGGAGCTCGCGCCCTTGGAGCTCACCAAGCGAGGGGGGGCCTCTCATATGCTGTTGCGCGAGACAAAGGACGTTACCGGGCCTGCAGAGGCGACGTTGTCGGCCCCCACCCAAGCCGAAGAGGATGCACCATGAGAGAGTTGGCTTGCGATGTGCTGGTGATCGGGGCCGGACCGGCGGGTCTCGCCGCCGCTTACCAGGCCCGAAGCTCTGGGGCGACACGGGTCTTGGTGTTGGAGCGAAACTATGAGTTGGGCGGGATCCTGCCCCAATGTATCCACAACGGGTTCGGGCTGCGCATTTTCCAGAGCGACCTGACTGGTCCCGAGTATGCCAGTCGATGGGCTCGCCAGGCTCAGGAGGCTGGCGTCGAGTTCTACACTGGCGTCATGGTGTTGGCCATCGAGCCCGGACCCCAAGTGATAGCCACAAGCGCTTCCATGGGCCTGCTAAAGATTGAGGCGAGGTCACTCATCCTGGCCATGGGCTGTCGTGAGCGGCCCCGTGGCGCCTTGGCCATCCCGGGCACTCGCCCCGCCGGCGTGTACACGGCGGGTACAGCGCAGCGACTGGTGAACATGGAGGGCTATATGCCCGGCCATCGCTTTGTGATTCTGGGATCAGGCGATATCGGTATGATCATGGCTCGGAGGCTGACGCTCGAGGGGGCCCAAGTCGTGGCCATGGTGGAGATCCTGCCTTATATCAGCGGCCTTAGGCGCAACCTAGTGCAATGCGTACGCGACTATGACATTCCCCTGCAATTGTGCACCACGGTGACCCGTGTCCATGGTGCAGAGCGCGTAGAGGGCGTAACTATCAGCCAGGTGGATGCACACTGGCAGCCGGTGCCGGGCACAGAACAGCAATTGGCCTGTGACACGCTGCTGCTTTCTGTGGGCCTGATACCGGAGAACGAGTTATCTCGT
>CAYQDH010000330.1:0-6468 GCA_964416075.1 uncultured Anaerolineales bacterium
ACAAGTGATCACCGTCCTCGGCCCCATCACCCCCCAGGAGATGGGCGTCACCAACACACACGAGCACCTGCTGCTGGACGCCTACGACCTCTACCAGAGCTACGAGTTCGTCATCGACGACGAGGTCCTGGTGGCGCGCGAGCTGGAAGAGTTCACCCGGCGCGGCGGGCGCACCCTCTGCGACCCCACCACCGACGAGATCGGGCGCAACCCCGGGGCGCTGGCGCGCCTCTCCCGCGCGGCGGGCATCCACGTGCTCATGGGCTGCGGCTATTACCGCGAGGCCGCCTACCCCCGCGTGGTGCGCGAGCGCAACAGCAACGAGCTGGCCGATATCCTGGTGCGCGAGATCGAGGTGGGCGTGGGCGATACGGGCATCCGCGCCGGGTTCATCGGCGAGATCGGCACCGGGCGCCATTTCATCACCCCCGCCGAGGAGCGCGTCTTCCGCGCCTGCGCCCTGGCCCAAGCTCGCACGGGCGTGGCCATCAGCACGCACACCACGCGCTGGGGCACCCTGGCTCTGGAACAGATCGCCATGCTCAAAGAGTTTGGCGCCGACCTGGGCAAGGTGATCATCGGGCACCTGGGCGACCGTATCGGCGTGCAGCACCTGTTGCCCATCGCCGAGCGGGGGGTGTACCTGGAGGTGGACAACATCGGCTACCTGGATTACCAGCCCGAGTGGGTGCGCGCCGATAACGTGGCCGCCCTGGTGAAAGAGGGCTATGGCGACCAGGTGCTGCTCTCGCAGGATATCTGCTCCCTCAGCCACCTGGCCTACCGCGGCGGCAAGGGCTACGGCTACCTGCTCGGCGTCTTTATTCCGCTGCTGCGCGAGCGCGGCCTGACGGAGGAGCAGATCCACGCCCTCCTGGTGGCCAACCCCGCGCGCGCGTTCGCCCGAAAGGTGGTGTCGCGATGACCCAGCAACCCTATGCCCGTTTCGGCATCCCCGAGATCGTCAATGCCGTGGGCTATGCCACGCGCGTCGGTGGCAGCTGCCCCCACGAGGAGGTGTTGCAGGCCATGCACGCCGCCAACCAGGCCTATGTGGAGATCGACGACGCCCAGGCGGCGGCCTCGCGGCTCATCGCCGCCAGCACCGGCGCGCAGGCGGGGCTCGTCACCTGCGGCGCGGCGGCGGGCCTGACCTTGGCGGCGGCAGCGTGCCTGGCGGGCAATTCCCCCGAGCTGATGGAGCGCCTGCCCGACGTCACGGGCTTCCCGCGCAGCGAGATCATCTATCCCCAGGTGGGGCCCTACGATTACGACCATCCCTTGCGCGCTGCGGGGGCGCGGCTGGTGCACCTGGACTATCACGGCGACGACGCCCTGGCGCGCATCGAGGCCGCCATCGGCCCGCGCACGGCGGCCATCGGCTACAACTGGCGCAAGGTGGCGGAGAGCCCGGCCATCCGCGATCTGGCGGCGCTGGCCCACCGCCACGGGCTGCCGCTCATCGTCGATGGCGCGGCCTCGCTGCCGCCCGTGTCCAACCTGCGCTATTTCGTCGCTTGCGGCGCCGACCTGGTCACCTTTAGCGGGGGCAAGCACCTCGGCGGGCCCCAGGCCTCGGGCATCCTCTGCGGGCGCCAGGACCTCATTCGCAGCGCCTGGGTGCAGATGGTAGATATGGACGTGCGCCTGCCCACCTGGTCGCTGCGCGCCTGGATCGCCGAGGGCTGGATCAGCCGCGCGCCGGGCCACGGCATCGGGCGCTCCATGAAGGCGGGCAAGGAGGCCATCATCGGGCTGATGGTGGCGCTGGAGCGCTACACGGCGCGCGACCACGCCGCGGAATACGCAGAGTGGGATGCGCTCATCGGGGCCATCGACGAGGGGTTGCAGGGGATCCCAGGCTTGCAGCTGGAGCGGCTGCCCGCGGCCCCCAACGGCCAGCCCTATCCGGTGTTGCGGCTCTATTGCGACCGCGGCACGCTGGGCCTGGGCACCCAGGACCTGGTCAACCGCCTGCGCGAGCTCCGCCTAAAGATCGTCCTGGCCGAGGACGAGGACGAGCGCGGGGCGTCGATCTTTCCCATGTGCCTCGATAAGGAGCAGGCCGAGTATATCGTGAGATCGATCAAGGGGGTGCTGGCCAAGCGCTAGCGCAGCTCACATGCTTGACCTCCACGCCTGCCCCGCCTAGAATCACTGTCGCCATCTGGGGCGGTTGCGCCCGGCAGTCCACCACAGGAGAACCACCACCCATGAACTCACGAGAGCGCGTGCGCCTCATCCTCAACCACCGCGAGGCCGACCGCCCGGCCATCGACCTGGGATCGAGCCTGGTTAGCGGCGCCTCGGCCTGGCGCTACCGCGAGCTGCGCCGCGCGCTGGGCATCCCCGGCGAGCGCGTGCGCGTCTACGACGTCTTCCAGATGCTGGCCGAGATCGAGGACCCCGTGCTCGACGCCCTGGGCTGCGATTTCGCCCTCTTGCCCCGGCAAGCCCTGCTCCTGGGCCTCACCTATGGCGCCTGGAAGCCCTACACCTTTTGGGACGGTCAGACCTTCGACGTGCCCGACGATTTCGACCCCCGTGTGATGCCCGATGGCGCGCTGGAGCTCTCGTCCGAGAAGAATGGCATCTACGATAAGCGCATGCCCCGCGGCGGCTGGTTCTTCGACGCCATCCCCACCACGCGGCAGGATGTGTTCGAGATCCCGCATATCCCCGAGTCGCAGTGGACCTTTACCACCGGCCTGAGCGACGAGTTCCTGCGCCGCGAACAAGAGATGGCCCGCGCGATCTACCAGTCCGGCTCCCGCGCCCTCTTTGCCGACCCGCCCTGCGGCGCGCCGCAAGGGTACGGTGGGACGTACCATTGGGCCATGAAGATGATGACCGAGCCGGAGCACTGCCGCGACTATATGATGCGCGCCGGGGAGGCGGCGGCCCACTGCATGGAGCAGTATATGCAGGCGGTGGGTGACTATGTGGACGTGGTGGCCATCAGCCTCTCCGATTACGGCATGCAGCAGAGCGAGATGTTCCGCCCCGAGCTGTTCCGCGAGTTCTTCGTCCCAGCATGGAAGCCGGTCAGCGAGGTGGTGCACCGCTACCCCCACGCCAAGACCTTCATCCACTGCTGCGGCTCGGTGCCCCGGCTGATCCCCTATTTCATCGAGGCGGGGGTCGATTGCCTCAACCCCGTGCAGTGGACGGCGGCCAACATGGACCTGCGCTGGCTCAAAGAGACCTACGGGGCGCAACTCACCTTCTGGGGTGGGGCCATCAGCACGCAGCGCACCTTTCCCTTTGGCTCGGCGGAGGACGTGGCCCGCGAGGCGCGCGAGGTGCTCGATATCATGGCCCCCGGGGGCGGGTTCGTGGTCAATCCCATCCACAACATCCTGCCCGAGGTGCCGGTGGACAATATCCTGGCCCTCTACCGCACCGCGCAGAGTTACCGCTACGCCTGAGGCGCGGCGCCTGGCTGCCATGGAGTTGGCATGATCAGCGTTCACCACCAACGACGAAAATGGTAGGGGCCGGTCCCCGTGCCGGCCTTAGCCGCTAGCTGTTTTCGGGTCAGACACGGGACGCGGTCAAGGGACCGCGCCTATCCCATCTTCGTGTCTCTATAAGCGTGAATCGGATCAGCATGTGCCACTTGCTCAGATCGATGGGCTGGCGCGGGTCTACGCGCCGGTGGCCTGAGCGGCATCAAGGATCATGGGCAGGTAAAAGCGCGTTAGGGGCACATAGCGATAGATCAGCAATCCCTCGTCGCTTGCCGCCACGTAGACTAGGTCGCCTACCGCATCCACTCCCAGGGCTGGACCCACCGTGTCTGCGTAATCCATCTCGACGGGGCGCCGCGGATCAGTAACGTCCACGACGCGCAAGGTGTTGCTGGAGCCATCCGCGACATAGGCGAGGTGATCCCGCACCGCGACGCTCTCGACGGACCCTGGCGTGTCGACCGTGGCGAGCAGCACGGGACGTGCGGGGTCGGCCACATCGATGATGAACAGCCCCATATCGCCAGCAGCGAAATAGGCTGTCTGGTCGGCCAGCACGACCCGTGTGGCCGTCCCAGGGGTCCCGCAAAAGCCCAGCTCCTTGATTTGTGCCAGATCGGCGACATCATAGATTCGCAGCCCGTCACCGCATGCCACGTAAGCCAGGTCCTCTGCGATGGCCAGGCTTTCGGGAACGCCCGGCACGTCGGGCGTGACGAGCCACTCGGGGTCCGCCGGATCGGACACATCGGCGATCCACAGGCCGCCGTTGGAGATGGCGTAAAGGCGATCGCCCGCCACCGCCAGATCGATCGCCGTCATCCAGGCCGAGAGAGTGCTCACCTGCCTGGGCTGGGTGGGAACACTCACATCGTAGATGCGGATCGCTTCCTGGCGTCCTTCCTCACTGGCGACGTAAGCGTAATGGCCCGCCACCACCGCCTTTGTGGGGATACTGGGGCAGACGCCCAGCCTGAGGGGATTGCCAGGGCGCGTGACATCCAGGATTTGAAGACCTGGCCCCAGGTACAGGCGCGAAACATACGCCCGTCCATCAGCCACCGTCACATTGTGCGCGGAGCCCGTGGACCCCATACGACAGAGCTCGAGCGGATGAGCCGGTTCACGGATGTCCAGGATCGACAGGGCCGAAGGATTCCCGACGACGAGATAGGCCCTTGAGCCAGATACCGCCATGGTGCGCAAGTAACTTTCGGTGCTGTAAGAGCCTGCGACAGTAGGGTTAGCCGGGTCGGTCAGGTCCAAGATGTAGAGCGCGTGGGCCGCCAGGTAAACGACGTTGCCCCTTATGATGATCTGGCTCATGCCATAGTCTACAGTCGTGTAGCCCAGTGAGCGAGGGTTTGCCGGGTCGGACACATCCACCACATGCAGGTCAGGCGAGCAGCCGATCACGGCCAAGTCATCTTTCAGGGCGATTTTATGGGCGCCGTTGTATTCCAGGAGTAACGTGCTGAGCAGGACGGGATGGGCCGGGTCGGCCACATCCCAGATGGCCAGACCTCCCTCCTCTAGCTGACGGCCCACAATGCGGATGGTGGTGACGAAAAGGCGCCGGTCCCGCACTGCCACATCGGTCGCATCGTATTCATTTGACTCACCGATCTGGCCCAGTTCGCATGGATGAGCGGGGTCCGATATGTCCAAGAGGCTCAAGCCACCGTGCAAGACATAGGCATAGGGCCCCTCAAGCGCCACAGCCCTGGCGGGACGCGGGGTGGTATGGCAGGAGACCTGCAAAGGGCGAGCCGGGTCGGAAAGATCGACGATGCACAGGCCAGCTTCACCGGCGGCAATGTAGGCCAGGGTGTCGCTGACGACAATGGCGCTCGGCGCGGCGGGGAGTGGCTCACTCTCGCCCAATAGGACGGGTGTGGCCGGGTCGGTGGGATCCAACACTGCAACTCGCCTGTCCTCCATGCCAAGCACGACATACTGCCCGGCCATGGCTATCGCACTTGCAGGTCGAAAGGATGGATTCAGGCGGTGCAGGCCGGTTGCGCGGGCCCGCACGCTAGGAGGCTGGGCGGCGGGGCAGAGGGCAGCCCATAGGAGTATGAGGACGGACAGCCAACGGACCGTGTACCGCATGCTCACCTTCCCTGTACCGTTAATGCGTAGGACAGCGACTCCGCCCGGCCACGAGCATGGTCCGGCGAGCGCCGCCTCACGGGAGCCAGTCGAAGAGAGACCAAACGTAGGGGTCCTCTTTATCCTGGGGGTCGCTGAGTAGAACCCAATGCTTCTCCCCCGATAGGGGGATGATCACCACATCGTCCTTCCTTTTCTTGTCGGACGGGAAGCTCCTGATGAAACAGGCGACCTGGGAGGCATCGGGAGACCACAAACATCGCTCCTGGAGCCTGTTGCCGAGATCGTAGGCGTCGAGATCCGTGCCCAGCGGCGTCTCCGCGCCGGTTTGCAGGTCGTACAGGCGCCACTCTTTCTTTTCCGCGACCAGGATCTTACGGCCGTCCGGCGATATCGTCTTACTCGTCGCGCCATACCCGTCGTACGCCCCCACGCCGCTCACTTTGGGGGCGGGCAGCGGGTGGGGCGCCCATACGCCTTGCGCGAGGTCTGATCCGGCCAGCCAGGCAGAGCAGGTTCCCGCATAGGGGGCGCACCGGAACACCGTTCCCTGGACGATTTGATACGAAGAGAAGCCGCTTTCTGCCGAGAGGATCTGTTCTCCCTGGGTATCGACGACCGCCAGGTCCGTGGTGATCGATGGATCCTCTTCCGTGCCCGGCTTGTAGGAGGGGGGCAGCCCTTCGTGGTAGGCGAACATAAAGGTGTCCGGGTCGATCCACCCTAGGAGGGTGATGTTCTCGCACGTGAGATGCGCAGAGGCCTGGTACTGGTTACAGTGGCTCGTGCGGATGGGTGTAGCGCTCAACGATTCCAGCTCCGCGATAAAGAGGATCTGCATGCGTTGCCTCGGTGAGGACGCCACATAGGCCACGTGGCGTCCATC
>CAYQDH010000331.1:0-6443 GCA_964416075.1 uncultured Anaerolineales bacterium
TGGTCACAGTAGGCGTTGCTGTGGGCGGGACCTGGGTGGCCGTTGCGGTGGGTGGCTCCACCGTATAGGTCGGTGTCGCTGTCTCTGCACAAAGCGCTTCCGCAGGAGTTGGGGGCTTGTTGTTGCCATCACCCCAAACCCACGCATCGATATCGCCATCGCGTACCACGCGAGTGCCCGCTCCTTTGCCCGAATAGACCCAATCACCGTCCTTCCAGTTCCAGTAGCTCCAATAGATGCATGGGTCACCCAAGCACTGGCAGAAGCACTGCTCCCCCGGGAACGTGCAACCCACATCGTCGATTCTGCAGATGGCCTCACCGATGCCCGGAGATACAGAGCCGATCACCAAATCGGTCCCTACACCACGACGCAACAGGTCAGCGCCGGGTAGTTCGGGCTCGTTGAATGAGACACAGGTCTGAAGTACCCTGCCCTCACCATAGACAACCACCAGTCCCGCCTGACTGGCCTCTTGTGCATGGAGCTTGCCGCTAGGGAGCAAGTGCCCGGGCCAGAGCAAGAGAAGGGCGAGCGCCAAGCTGGCGGCCACCAAGCCGACGCGTGACAAGTGGACTGGTTTCCTTAGCCATGCTTGAGTCATGTGTTCACGGGGGTCCGCTGGAAGCTAGCAACATAGGCAGATAGATTCGCTGCGAGCCCGCGATTTCCACGGTCTCTGTGATGCTGGCGCTGCCGTTGATGCCATCCTGGTCTGAAAAAACTAGGCTGATCTCATAGGTCCCTGGCCGTAGAGGGGCCGACGATTCGCCGCTATAGACATTGTCCAGCCGCATCAGCGAGATAATCTCCGGATCCCAGGTATCGTCTGTACGACGGTAGCGCGCAGTAGCCACCGAATTATGGTTCTCATCCCCCTGTGAGTCAACTTGCACGTGGAGTATGCCGCCGACAGCCGCAGCCCGGACTGTGCCCGGAGCGAGACGCCGGGCGTCCCAAATGGCGGCGGGATCGATCTCCGTCGGGCGCGCGGCGTCATCGCCCCAGGCCCAACCATCAATGCCATCCGGGGGCACAGCATACTCCGCCGCCCCCGTGCCCGAGAACTGCCATTCCCCACCTTTCCAATGAAAATAGCGCCAGAAGTCGCACCCGCCACTCTGTGACGTGCATTGGCAGAAACACTCGTCGTAGGTCGATGGGTTATCACAGCCTTGTGATGCGATCTTGCATACCAAGTTGCTCCAAGCGACGATGGGCAATCCACTGGCCCTCGCCAGATCTAGCCCCGTGATCGAGGGGCCTTCAAACGATACCACGCGCACAATGACCTGCCCGCTGCCCAGGCGAAACACAATCGCGGCGCGGTTTGGCACGCCCTGGGCCAGGCTAGAATGCTGAACGCCTCCGCTGGCGATCACTAGCGACAACATCAATGCAGCCATACCGACGCCAAGGAGCCTGCGATGATCCATGTCCCTCTTTCACGTGATATGCCTTGTGCGCATAGGCTAGCACTCGTACAGGGCAGGCCCTAAGGGGTTGCCCTGTACGAGGCAGGGCTAGTTATCTGCGCACGGCAGGTATGCGCACGTAGGCCGGTTGCGACCGCAATGGGTTGGCCTTGAGCGCCAGAGCCGGTATGGCCTGCAGGGTGGCCAGCAGGTTGGCGCCCTCGCCGGCCTGCCAAGTCAGCGCCCCATTGGCCAACTGGAACGACAGCAGGTCGTCTAGAGGCCCGCGGCCGCTTACCCGCCAGTTCGGGCTCAAGGGGTCCTCGCCGGCAGCCAGCAAGCCCTGGATAGCGTAAGATGTGGAATTGGCGTCCGCCTCGGTCCCGAAAGCCGACGAGTAGCCAAAGCCCCCGGTGGGCGCCTGTTGCGCACGAAGGAACACGATAGCCTGCTGGATGGATGCGCTTCCACTGGACACGCCCACGGCTCGCAGAGCCTGGATGGCCAGGGCGGTGGTGTTCGAATCCACGCCCCAACCAGGTCCACCTTCCCATCCGCCCTCGGTGCTCTGCATGGCGGTAAGGGTCGTTGCAGCCCTGGGAGAGATGTGCCCGCGCGCCGCGGCCAGGGCAAGCATGGCCCACGCCTGGTCGAGGGCGGAGGCACCGTAGACACCATCCGAGCTCTGATAGCTCAGTAGGCGTTGTACCAGGTCTACGCCATCCAGGTTGCGAGGATTTCGCCCGGCGCACACGAGTCCGACGATCAGCTTGCCCACCGTGGTCGCGCTCGTTGCCCAGGTGTCCACGGTATCGGCCAGATAGTCCAAGGGTGAGGGTTGGCCGGGGCCACTTGTCCAGGTACTGACGTCCTCCCCGAGAGCGACGCCCGCCAGGACCGCATCCAACGTGATGCCTGCCGGCGAGCCAACGGAAGTCGGGAATGATCCGTCGGACTGCTGTTGCTCCTTGGCCCAATCCAGTGCCCGGCGAGCAGCCGCTAGATATGCGTTCTGCTGTGGAAAGACGGCGCGAGCCAGCGCGGGGATCGCCTGGATGGTGGCCAATGGATTGGCTCCCGCTCCATTCTGCCACTCGAATGCGCCGTCAGGCAACTGGAATGCCATGAGTCGTTCCAGCGGTTTGTGTACGGTGATCGTGATTTGCTCCGTGTTCGTATAGGTCGTGGCCCACTGCCATCCTGCTGCAGGATCTTGGCCCAGAGCCAGGACGCCCTGCGTCGCCACAGCCGTGGAGTTGGCGTCCGGTATTGGTCCAAAGACCAAGTCGTACGCAAAGCCCCCGTCGGGCGTCTGCTGCGCTTTCAGGAAGGTGGCTGCTTTGATCAGCACGGCATCCGATGGGGGTACCTTGGCTGCCCTGAGAGCCTGGATCGCCAGCGCTGTGGAATTGCTGTCGCTCGCCTGGCCGGTGGCCCATCCCCAGCCGCCGTCGGCATTCTGGCGGTTCCGCAGCCATGTCACCGCCGTGGTGGGAAGATCCTCTCCCACGGCAGCCAGGCCCCAAAGTGCGAGGGCGTGGTTCCAGATGTTGCTATGGATATCGTACGCCCCGGTAACCGGGTTATAATAGCTCTCGATGGCCGCCACGAGGTTCCTGCCGGCAAAAGAATATGGGTTCTCCTGGGCCATGGCCAGGGCGGCGACCAGCCGACCCATGGCGCCGGCATCCGAGACCTTGGCTGTCTGAGTGGACAGGTAATCGATCAATGAGGCGCCGCCAGCGCCACGCCAGGTGCGCGGGTCTTCGCCGACGCTGACCAGGGCCAGCAAGGCCTGCGTGCTGGAGGACAGGTTCTCACCCACGCCGCCGCCAAAGCTGCCATCCCTCTGCTGCAGCGTGGCCAGGTTTGCCAGCGCCCTGTGCAACGCGTCGCCCGCGCCACGGAAGGGTAGGGGCCGGCCAAGGACGGCGGGAAGCGCCTGCACGGTGGCCAGGATGTTCGCGCCGTTTCCTTCCTGCCACTCAAAGGCCCCTCCCGCCAACTGAAGCGCCAGCAGGTTGTCCAACGCGGATGCACCACCCTTGCGCCAGTCCGCGTCCAATGGGTCCTGGCCCATAGCCACCAAGGCTTGTAATGCCAGGGCCGTAGAGTTGGCATCAGCCGCGGTGCCCAGACCCACAGAGTAGACAAAGCCACCTGTAGAAGCCTGTTGCTCTCTCAGATAGTCCATCCCCTTGACCACGACCGAGGATGTGATGGGCATGGTTGCCGCAGCAAGCGCTTGTAGAGCGAGGGCCGTGGTATTCGAATCGGTGCCCCATCCCGGTCCGCCTTCCCATCCGCCGTCGGATTGCTGTGATGCAGCCAAAGCAGACACAGCTCCCGAGGGGATCGAGTCCTGTACTGCCGCCAGGCCCAGGATAGCCCAGGCCTGCCCCGTTGCGTCATCGTCGTAGAGGTCCGTTCCACCTTTTTTGCTGCGGAGCAAGGCCACCAGATCTTGGCCGCCAAAGGTGTAGGGGTCCCGGCCTGCGGCTGTGACCGCAGCAAGTAGCTTGCCTGCCGCACCCCCCGTGGTGGCAAACGAGGACATATGTGCCGCCACGTAATCAGCAGCTGAGGGATTCCCTTCTTCTGTGCGCCAAACACCGACATCGACCCCCGCAGCAGCGCCTGCCAGGAGGGCATCCAGAGTGATGGCGACGGGCGAGCCGAATGAGGCAGGGAAGGAGCCGTCATCTTGCTGCTGGGTACGCAGCCAGGCCAGTGCCTTGTCGACGGCCGCCGTTTGCCTGGCCAGATCGCTTGTGGTTAGGGAATCACCACGTGGGGCTGCCCAGGCTACTCCACCCAGGCTGACGCCCAACCATAGAACCAGGAACAGGGTCCACACACATTTGGCAAGTTGACGCATGATCCACTCCTTCATCGCGCGATAAGGTGCAGGCATATCCGTCTGCCCACCTCAAATGAAAAACCCTCCCGGTCTGGGGAGGGTGTAGATATGCAGAACGCCCATCCCATCACCTTTGGCTCGAAGGCTCGGGAATGTGGAACTGGGCTGGGCGATCTGGCTTTGACCCGTCAAACGTACTGACGGGTATTACAGTTGCGGCACAGCGCCGGACTTGCACCGGCTTCTCCCAACAATCCAGTTCCGCGCAGAAAGCGCGTATCGATTGTGGCCGGATTGTAGCATCAGTACGGGGGGGTGTCAAGTTGCGCATGCGCCTTTTCGCCGTGTTGACCTGCCCGGTGACCATCGATATAATGTCGCGCGGTGTGGCCCAAGGAAAGACCACGGAAAGCGAGGAAAGATGAAGATTGCTCTGCACCTGGGGATGTCGGAGCAGCAGGTGCGCTTCGCCAGCCAACTGGGGCTCAAGCACGTTGTGAGTAGCTTGCCCGCTAACCCCAAGGGTTATCTTGAGCTGGACGACCTGCTGCGAGCCCGCGAGTTCTTTGCCCAGGCCGGCCTCTCGTTCGATGTCATCGAGAACCTGCCTGTACCCCACTATCAGAAGGCCATGTTCGGCCTTCCGGGGCGCGACGAGCAGATCGCCAACGTGTGCACGACGATTCGTAACATGGGCAAAGCGGGGATTGGCGTCCTGCAATATCAGTGGATGCTGTTGGGTGGTTTGCGGACCGAATACAGCCCGACCGGTCGCGGTGGGGCGCGAGTGTCTCGTTTTGATTGGGATGTGGCCAAACGCTCCCCCATCGCCGCCTTGGATTGGCGGCGCAGCCCCGACCAGCTCATCCACTCGCCCGATCGCGAGCTCAGCAGCACAGAGGTCTGGGACAACCTAGCCTATTTTCTGCAGCGCACGGTTCCTGTGGCGGAGGAGAGCGGCGTCAAGTTGGCGGCCCATCCTGATGATGCCCCGATTCCGACCTATATGGGAGTGGCGCGTATCTTGAGCAGCCTCGATGGCCTGCAGCGCTTGATCGACGTGGTCCCCAGCCGCCATAATGGCCTGGGTTTCTGCCAGGGTACTGTTGCTACGATGGCAGGCGTGGACATGGTCCAGGCGATACGCCGGTTCGGCGCGCAGGGCAAGATCTTTTTCGCCCATTTTCGCAATCCGCGAGGCCAGGTGCCCTACTTTAATGAGGTATTTCCCGATGAGGGTGACACCGACTTGTACGCTGCCGTGCGTGCCTATCGCGAGACGGGCTTTGATGGGGTGATCCGCGTCGATCACGCACCGGGGATGGTTGACGATTCACCCCATGCGGACCGCTCTTTTGCGTTCCAGGTGGGGTACTTTAGAGGGTTGCTCGATGTGGTGGAGATGGCAGGGACCCGGCGCGATCTCGCGAAGGGAGGAAACTAACATGCACCTCGCTCTTGCGCTCGATCCTTTGCAGGATACCGATCTGCTCTTCGCACAGCAGCTCGGTGTAAAGTACATCTTGGCAGAGACCGCATCCGTGGGGCGGGCGCCTCTGGCCGTCCTGGGCAATCGGGTGCGGCAAGCAGGTTTGCAGCTCGTGGGGCTGGAGAGCTTGCCCTGGTCGCTGTACGGCAAGGCGGTGATCGCGACGGCGAGCACAAGCACGGTGGAGCAGGAGATTGCCTCAGTCATTGCCCTCATCCGCGAGGCGGGGCAGGCGGGCATCGGCCAGATAGGGTATGGCTGGGCAATCCCCGCGCGGAAAACTGCCGCGCTGGATGGGCGGGGAGGCGCGGCAAGCCCGGTCTATCGTTGGGATGAACCTGATGAGAACGACAGCCCCGGCCTTCAGAGCGAGCACCTGTGGGAGAGCCTGGAGCGTTTCCTGCGCCAGGTGCTTCCCGAGGCGGAAAAAGCTGGCGTGCGCCTGGCCTGCCAGCTTACGCAACCTGGCATGGGGGGAGCTCAGCCACGTATCCTCGATAGAATGGAAGATCTTGACCGCCTCTTTAGTCTAGCTCCCAGTCCGAACCATGGCCTCGATCTGGATCACGGCTTTTTCGCTCTCGGGCGAGCCCCGGATATGTGTAGCGTCATCCACCGTCTGAGCGAAGGTGGACGTCTTCTTTCCGTGCGTGCGCGTACCTTGGTACACCACGATGGA